>JAWOIY010000003.1:0-42744 GCA_046484425.1 Desulfobacterales bacterium
CCGAATGGCGAAAGTTCCGGATAAATGAGCCGTGATAGGCTTGCAACTCGATCGCCTCTTTCCACAAGCT
Organism: Desulfobacterales bacterium; assembly: GCA_046484425.1. Lineage (GTDB taxonomy): Bacteria > Desulfobacterota > Desulfobacteria > Desulfobacterales > UBA11574 > UBA11574. The sequence goes on from JAWOIY010000003.1 coordinate 71, forward strand.
GCCTTAGGATAGCGCCTCCCAAAAATCCTCCTCCGCCCGTTACCAGAACTGAAACCGGGGATGCGGCCTTTATGGAAGGGGTTTTTTTCATGGTTTAAAGTTGATGGTTTCGTAAAAAGTCGAAAATTCACCACGAAGGGAACAAAGATCACGAAGGAATAAATATATAATATTTCAGTTTCGTGTACTTCGTGGTTTTAATAAAGAAATCGGAAGTCATTGCAATAGAAATGGCGATGGGGGTAACCCGCAAAGAAACCACTGTCGCCCCTCTGATTCCTGCCCGTGTAACATGGCGGGGAACAGGCTCTTTTCGGTGGGCTTTTGGATGGATGAACCATTGTTCCGGTGAGCACGATGTCCAAAGGTCAGATCCTTTGATCGGCCTTTCCGGACGTTTTCCCGCCACGATGCACAGACTTGCAAACAAAAACCTTTGGAAAAAGCCCCCGGAGCAACTTAGAAGTTTTTTGTGGATACCGTCAAGCTTACTGTTTCGGATGGCACTCGTTGCAGCTGGTCGGCACCTTTTTAAGTTCTTTTTCCGGTGCCTTTAATGCCATTTCCATTTTTTTCTGCTCCACTTTTATTTCTTTGTGACACCTGATACAGCTTTGATGATAGGCATATTTATAATATTTTATCCCTTCTTCCGTATAAGCCAGGTACTTTGTGGGCTTTTTGGGTGCTTTCAGGAGATCATGACAATTCGATGTTGTGCAGTTGGTGATTTTGGTATTTCCTTCCCATTTGTGGTGGCATGTTCGGCAATCATATTTAAAATGTTTTGAATGATAGAATTCGACCGGAGATCTTTTCTGTTCGACCGAGGGATCGGGCTTAAGCACAATTACGCCCATCGGGACGATCATATCCTCAACGGCCACTTCCGTATCGCTTTTATTCTGTCCGGCAACATTAAGCGCTATTCCAAAAACAAAAACAATTACCAAACACAACACCGCCGCTCGTATTCTGTACATCCTCTTCCTCCTCATTTAAAAACGATAAATTGAGCTTTATACGATCTATTTATGAAAAATTTCAAAATAGCATTCATTTTACCGGGCGTCTTTATCGGTAAATCGATCCATGGTAATGCGCTATAAAAGAATTTTCCCGGCGCCCTTTTGACTGAAAACGGACCGTATTGAAATAAGAAAACACTTATGCTAAAGAAATAAAAAAATTTCAATGAAAAAAATGAATATGCCCCCTTTTTTTTACTTTACCGTCAGATTCTTAATGGTTTCATCGGATTTGATATAATTTTAAACGGGTTGTTCGCGTTGCTCATCCTTCCAATAGCAGGAAATGATGGTGGGAAATGGATTCTTAGACGAAGTACACCCCCGGCTGATGAAATCGGATGTCAATGTGACACCCACCTCTGTGCTGCGAGAATTTTTTGTCCTTACCATTGCTTTGCTCGTCATTGTATTGTAATTGCAATATACATATTTTTGGTATTTTCAGTGGATCTTTTTGTGCCGCGGATTTCAACATTAAATACACAGAAAGGATAACCGATGATGCAGATCACTTTTTACGGCGCGGTTCGTGAGGTTACAGGTTCAATGCATCTGATCGAAGCCGGAGAAAATCGAATATTACTGGACTGCGGGATGTTTCAGGGGCACCGGAAAGAGAGCAATGAAAAAAACCGGACCATGCCGGTCGATCCCCAAACCATTACCAACGTCGTGCTTTCCCATGCACACATTGACCATTCCGGCCGAATTCCGATACTGACGAAAAACAATTTCCAGGGGCGTGTGTTCTGTACACGTGCCACGGCAAATGCCAGTGACTATCTCCTTCGGGATTCCGCTCATATTCAGGAGTCGGATGCCGATTATCTGAACTATAAAACCGTCCGATCATTTCTGGCCGAACACGGCACCTCCGGGTCGAATAAAACGATTTCAAAAAAGAAACTCAATCATATCAAGAAGGAACTGAAAAAGGACGGCCATCAGATCAATGCCGAAAAAATCAACGAAATTCTGTCGAAATATCGTCTTGAAGGCGTGACACCGCTGTACCGCATTGAAGATGCCGAAAATGCCCTTGATTATTTTGAAGGATATCCCTACCGAAATCCGGTGGTAATCGGGAAAGATGCCGCCTGCACGTTTTATGAGGCCGGCCATATTCTGGGATCGGCCGTATCCATCCTTAAAGTCCGGGAAAACGGAAGGCCATATACCATCTGTTATTCCGGTGACATCGGCAGATTCGAAAAACCGATCATAAAAAATCCCGCCCATTCTTTCCTGAATGAAGATCTGGATGTGGATTTGATGATTATGGAAAGTACGTACGGGAATCGGGTGCATGAGCCGATAGGGGATTTAAAGCCCAGGTTGAAAAAGATTTTTACGGAAACTTTTGGGCGTAATGGATCTGTTATTATACCGGCATTTGCCTACGGGCGCACCCAGGAGCTTTTATACCTTATTCACGAGTTGTATAATGAAGGCGAAGTTCCTCGGGTTCCGGTATATGTGGACAGCCCTCTGGCCGCCAATATTACCCGGGTCTTTGGAGAACATCCTGAAGTGTATGATGACGAGACCCATGAAACCTTTTTAAAAAAAGGAAAAAATCCGTTCTTTTTTGATAAGGTTCGTTTTGTCGGTTCGGTGGAGGAATCCATGGCCTTGAACCGTGAAGAGAAACCGCATATCGTCATCTCCGCATCGGGGATGTGCGAAGCCGGCCGCATCCTTCATCATCTGCGCCATAAAATTCACAACCCCCGTCATACAATTCTCATTGTCGGTTATATGGCCCAAAACACGCTGGGGCGACGCATCCTCGAAGAGGGCGGTGAATACGAAAAATCAGGTCGAAAAGGATCTCCCCCTCTATTAAAGTTTCTCAACAAAACATATCCCTTAAACGCCCATGTTGAAAAACTGGGTGGCTTTTCCGCACACGGCGACAAGAACGAAATGCTTCGTTTTCTCAAGGAATCCAATCTGAAAATTAAAAAAATCGCCCTGGTTCACGGCGAGGAGGACCAGTCTCTTGGGTTTGCAAATCATTTGCAGCATAATGGCTTTTCGGTAATTGTTCCCAATCCCGGCGAAACGATTCGCATAGAATGAAATCGATGATCGACCCTGCGCCGCAAAATAAGGACTTTTCCTTTTTGGCTGCCTCCTTTACGGTATTTATATGCATGCTCTTTGGAGCCAATGCCGTGGCCATTAAAATCTGCCTTGAAGGTTTGGGTGTGTTTACCACGGCAGGCATCAGATTCGGCATCGCCTCGGTGGGAATTTTTTTATGGGCAAGGATCACCGGAAGATCTTTTGAAATTAAAAAAGAGCAGATCTTTCAGCTCATGGTGATCTCCGTGATTTTTACCATCCAGCTTTCTCTTTTCAACCTCGGGCTCAGTAGGAGCAATGCCTCCCGCGGCACCTTGCTGTTGAATTTCCAACCTTTTTTTACACTGTTCCTGGCGCATTTTTTTATCCCCGGTGATCGGATTACCAAACGAAAAATCGTGGGTATTCTACTGGGATTTGCAGGCATTGTGTTTGTGTTTTTGGAGAAAAAAGGGCTTACGAACCATTTTGAGGTCGGGGATGTCATGATCCTTGGGGCCGCCTTTCTCTGGGCCTGTAATGCAGTCTATACAAAACGGATTATTTTTGCGTTCAAACCGTTCCAAATTTCGCTGATTCCAATGATATTTTCCGTTCCTTTCTTTTTTTTGGGAGGTGTTTTGTGGGATCGCCCCATGATTGCCTTTGTCGATGCCGAAATTGTCTGGGCGATGGTCTATCAAAGTTTGATTACGGCATCCTTCGGCTTTGTGGTCTGGAACAGTTTACTGCAAAAATACGGCGCCGTAGCCCTGCATTCTTTTATATTTGTTATGCCCGTAACCGGCGTCCTGCTGGGCGGATTGATCTTGGGGGAACCTTTGACCGTCAACATCCTTGTCGCCATGCTGTTGATCGTTGCCGGTATCCTGGTGACCCATATTAAACAAAAAAAACCGGTGCCCCTGTATCCGTTGGGGAGAAACGTATAGCCGGCTTTTCAGTCCGACTGTTGAAAAAAATACGCTTCAATGCTAATAATAATTTAGGGGCTTCGTCCCAATGGGAATAATGGGGTAATGGCATAAACACTATCTATTAAAGATCTTTAATTTCAACCAATTGTAAAAGTTCAAAGACGTTTTATTATGTCCAATCCGTTTCAATATCTTCGTTTTAATCTGGTTTCAAAGCTGATTCTGGCCGTAGGACTTACCTTGCTTTTGAGCATATCGACGTGGGCCTATTTCAATATAAAATACCAGACCCAAAAAGTAATGAGAGATATGATGGAAGGAACCGACAGGTTGAGCAATACCATCATTCTTGGCGCCCATTATGCCATGATGCTGAATTCAAGGGAGGATATCAACCACATCATTAACAATATCGGCAGGCAGAAAGAAATCGATACGATTCGCATATACAATAAAAAAGGACAGATAAAATTTTCAAACCGACCCTCGGAACTCGACTTGACAACCAACATAAAAGCAGAGGCCTGCGATGTTTGCCACCGGAAAGATCCGCCTCTGGCCGAACTCAATCTATCCCAGAAAGCAAGGACGTTCACATCTTCAAAGGGTCACCGTCTTCTGGGCATCATCAGCCCGATCCAGAATGAAACCGGCTGTTCCACCGATGTTTGCCATGTACATCCTGAAGGAAAGAAGATATTGGGGGCCCTGGATGTCGTTGTCTCTCTTGAACAGACGGATAAAGAAATCGCGTTTCTTGAAAACGGAATCGTTGCCCTGGCTGTGTCTGCTTTTTTGATAACATCCGCCATTATTTTTATTTTTGTACTGAAACTTGTCAATCAGCCGATAAAAAAGCTTATTGAAGCCAGCAATCTTATCGCCGGGGGAGAGTATTTAAGCAATATCGACATTAATCAAAATGACGAAATGGGACAACTGTTTGTCGCCATAAACAAGATGGGCAAAAGAATTGCCGGAAAGCAGGCCGAACTTAAAAGACAAAGAGATGAATATCAGAATCTGTTTGAACTTGTCCCTTGTTTGATTTCCATTCAGGATAGAAATTACCGGCTGATCAGTTACAACAAGGAATTTGAAGAGACCTTTAATCCGGCCCCGGGAGATTTTTGTTACTGCGTGTATAAGCAGCGTGATGAAAAATGCAAGGTCTGTCCGGTGGAAAAGACATTCAACGACGGCCTGCCCCATTACGGTGAAGAAACCGGAAAGGATAAGAATGGAAGAACAACCTACTGGTTGGCCAGAACTTCCCCGATACACGACGAAAAGGGCAATATCGTTTCGATAATGGAAGTGTGTCTCGATATTACCCGAATGAAGCAGCTTGAAGAGCGACTTGAAAAATCCGAGAGAAAATATTACGCCATTTTCAACAATATCCCAAATGCTGTTTTTGTCCTGGACATGAATACCCTTGAAATACTCGACTGCAATAAAAGCGTAAAAGACGTCTACGGATATGAAAAGGATGAAATCACCCATAGATCTTTTCTGGACCTGTTCCTGACCGAAGAAAGAGATCATTATGCCTTTAAAATAATGACGTCCGCCTATATCAACCAGGTTAAGCATGTCAACAAATACGGCAAGACGCTTTTTGCCGCGATCCGGATCTCACCGTCGGAGTACCTGGGGCAGAAAGTACTTCTTATTACGACCAGCGATATCACCAAAAGGCTTGAAGCCGAACAGCAGCTCATTCATGCAGGCAAGATGGCAACCCTGGGAGAAATGGCCACCGGCATTGCTCACGAATTGAACCAACCCCTTTCCGTGATTAAAACCGCAAGCAACTTTTGCTTAAAAAAAATAAAGAACAAAGAGATCATCGAAGAAAAAGACCTTTATACCATGCTTGAAAAGATCGATCGAAATGTAAACCGCAGTGCGAATATTATCAGCCATATGCGGCAGTTCGCCCGGAAATCGGATGTGGTGCTGGGTAAGGTTCAGGTAAACGACGTACTGAAACGGGCGTTTGATATTTTCAGTCAACAGCTCAAAATCAGGGGCATCAATGTGGTCTGGGATGTTGAAGCAGATCTGCCGATGATAATGGCAGATCCCAACAGACTGGAACAGGTCTTTATCAATCTTCTTTTAAATGCCAGAGATGCCATAGAGGAGAAATGGTGGTCTCCCGAACCTGCCATGGGCACCAAAAAAATTGTACTTAAAACAAAATTGGATAAAGATGCGGTGGTTGTTGAAATCAGGGATACCGGTATAGGGATTTCCGAATCCATCGCCGACAAAATATTCGAACCCTTTTTTACGACCAAGGAAGTCGGCAAAGGGACCGGTCTCGGTCTTTCAATCAGTTATGGGATTATCAAAGATTGCGGCGGGGACATTAAGGTCGCCATGAACGAAGAAGGAGAGACCTGTTTTCGGATAACATTCCCTGCCGAGGATTCAAAACAATGAAAAAAACAATTTTATTGGTTGATGATGAAACTGATCTCCGGGAGGTTCTGGATATTTCCTTATCCCATTCCGGATATACGGTTTTTACGGCTGAAAACGGAACACAAGCCCTCAGTATTCTAAAGGATAACGATATCCCGGTGGTGGTTACCGATATAAAAATGCCCGGTATTGACGGTATCGATCTTCTTCGAAAAATCAAAGGCAAGAATCGGGAAACAGAGGTCATCATGCTGACCGGTCACGGAGATCTGGAACTTGCCATAAAAAGTTTGAAACATGAAGCAACCGATTTTATTACAAAACCGATTAATGATGATGCACTGGAAATGGCGTTGGAAAGGGCCTTTGAAAAAATTCAAATGCGTGAAAAATTAAAGGAATACCACCGGAACAGGGCAATGTATGATCTTTTTATCAATGAACTGATTCAAGAAGATGTTATGATTATCGGATCAGACTACCGGATTCTGGATGTCAATGAAACCCTCCTCAAGAAACTGGGTTTGGAGCGAAAGGAAGCCATCGGCCGATACTGCTATGAAATTACTCACAGACAGTCGGTTCCATGTTCCGGTGAAGACCACCAATGCCCCCTTGAGGAAACACTCAGAACACGCAAACCCACCAAGGAAACCCATATTCACAAAGACAAAGACAATAAAAATGTCTATTATTCGATATCCGCATATCCGTTTTTTGAAAACGGCGAGATCATCGGCGCCATCGAGCTTTCCCGGGATATTACCCCGGATATCAATGCCCGACAGGCCATGATGCAGCAGGACAAACTGGCATCCATCGGCCGTTTGTCCGCCGGTGTTGCGCATGAAATCAACAACCCGCTGACCACCATCCTGACCACGGCAATGTTGATCCAGGAGGACATCAATCCGAATACCTCCATGTACGAAGAATTGGAAACCATCACCAATGAAACCCTTCGCTGTCGAAAGATCGTTTCCAGTCTTCTCGATTTTGCCCGTCAGACACAACCGGCCAAGAAGCATCAAAACGTCAACGATATTATTGCGGGTTGTATCAGATTAACCCGTAAGCAGGCTGAATTTAAAGATATAAAAATTTTACGTCAGTTTTCCGACGATGTACCGGAATTGCTGGTGGATAAAGAACAATTACAACAGGCGGTCATCAATCTTATACTTAATGCCACCGACGCCACGGGTCCGGGCGGAACCATAACGGTTTCGACGAAATTTTCGCCGGACGATAAATTTGTAAAAATTAACATCAGCGATACCGGAAAAGGGATCTCTGCTGAAAATATCGATAAAATTTTTGAACCGTTTTTTACCACCCGGGAACTCGGAACCGGTCTTGGTCTGGCCATTACACACGGCATCATCGGACGGCATGGTGGTGACATAAAGGTTCAAAGCCAGCCGGGTCAAGGTACGACATTCACAATCAGACTCCCTTCCAATCAAGGAAACCAAGATGGCCGGCCATAGTCCCCTTATCCTCATCATTGATGATGAACCGGCGATTTGCCGGAATTGCGTCAAAATATTGTCCAAAAATGATTATGACGTCCGGTATGCCCTCAGTGGGTATGACGCCTTAAAAATGGTGGATGAAAACGAGTTCGATGTGGTGGTAACCGATTTAAAAATGAGTAACCTGGGGGGCATGGAGGTTCTCCGGCGATTGAAAGCGTCCTGGCCGGAGACCATGGTCATCGTTATCACCGGCTATGCCAGTGTTTCTTCGGCTGTTGAAGTAATGAAGATGGGCGCCTTTGACTATTTGCCGAAACCGTTTACGCCGCAAGAACTGCGTGCGGTGGTTGAACAGGCATTGACGCAAAGAGAAGCGCTGCTCCGGAATCGAAAATTCAGAGAACAAAAAGTGCGCCGGAGATCGTTTTCTCATCAACTCGTCGGGGACAGCCCAAAAATTAACAAGGTCATCTCCATGGTTCAAAAGGTTGCCCCCACCGACGCTACGGTTCTCGTCTATGGTGAAAGCGGGACCGGCAAGGAATTGATATCAAGGGCGATCCATGCCAATAGCAATAGAAGGGACAACGTTTTTTTTGCTGTAGACTGCGGGACTTTGTCGGACACGCTCTTGGAAAGCGAACTTTTCGGTTATACCAAAGGCGCTTTTACGGGTGCACACCATGACAAGGACGGTATCTTCAAACTGGCAAGCGGCGGAACCGTATTTCTGGACGAAATTGGCAACATCAGCCTGAATGTTCAGAGCAAGCTTTTAAGATTTCTGGAAAACCGGGAATTTCTGCCCCTCGGGAGCACGAAGATCCAAAAGGTGGACGTCCGGTTGATTTTTGCCACCAATCAGAATCTTGAAGAAATGGTTGAAGCGGGTTCTTTCAGGGAAGATTTCTATTATCGTATTTTTGTATATCCGATCATTATTCCCCCGTTGCGGGAGAGGAAGACGGATATTTTGCCCATCTCCTATTTTTTTCTGAATCAATTTTGCCTTGATTTCGGGAAAAAGATCGTCGGGTTTGATGATGACGCTGTGGCACGTTTGACCGCGTATGATTGGCCCGGAAATGTCAGACAGCTTAGAAATATTATCGAACGGGCGGTTATTTTATGCGAAAAAGACAAAATCACACATAAAGAGCTTCCGATTTTGGGACACATGGATGATATTGAAGAACTGATTGACCATGTTCCTGAAACCAACGATGAACTTAAACAAATCAAAAAAGAAATCCGCCAAAAAGCAATTCTGAAAGTTGAGAAAAATTTCGTGATGAATGCACTGATGAAAAACGATTGGAATGTCACCCGCGCAGCCGAAAAGGTGGGCCTTCAGAGAACCAACCTCCAGGCACTAATGAAAAAACACCATATTAACCCCCCACGATCATCCAAACCGGACAAGTAAAATACGGTGAATTTATACCCTGTATATTTTTTTTATACAAATTATAAATTCCTGAAAAAGTGTCCGGAAATAAGCAGAACAAATCCCGTCGTTCACAGAATGGCTGCGGTTTTTTCCAAGTAAAATCTAAGTGTTATCAAGTTTTATCCAAAATGAACCCACATGGAGTCGCCCCCTTCTTTGGCTATTGCAACGGCGAACTTTGTTTTATCTTCAATGTATATTTATTTTATACGTCCTCTCTTTATCCAAAGAACGCTATTATAATTTAAACCAATAAAAACAATAAGTTTAATATGTTCCACATTTTTGGCACGCAACATGCATTATGTTTTGCAAAGAAAAAATGCAAAAAAACAAATAGATTTGAATTTAATAAATCAATAAAAAAATACCCAGGGAGGAAAAAATGGCAACAGCAGCAAAAAAAATAATGGTCGTTGATGATGAAAAACAAATCTGCAAAAATGTAGAGAAGATCCTTTCAAAGAATGATTATGAGATAATTCACGCCACCAGTGCCAAAGAAGCCCTGGAAAAATTGGCCAAGGATTCATTCGCGCTTCTCATCTCGGATATTGTGATGCCGGAAATGAACGGCCTTGAATTACTGAAACTCGTAAAAAAGGAATGGCCGCTGACCAAAGCGGTGATGATGACCGCCTATGCTTCCACCGATACGGCGGTAAAGGCGATTCGACTGGGCGCGCTGGACTATCTTTCAAAACCCTTTACCCCGGATGAATTAAGATCCACGGTTGAACTGGCCCTGTCCGGAAAATTAGTTGAGGTAATGACAACGGAGGCAGAAAGAGAGATTATCGATGTCGATATTCCTTTTGACAGGGAAGAGGTGGCGAAATATACCGGTGCCGACTTTGCGGACAAACTGGGGCCTTCGGACATGCCCGTTGTCGAGGCAGCTCCGGAAACCCTGGAGAATTATTGTGCCATCGGTAATATGATCTGTGATATCTTTAAAAAACTGGAAAATACCTGTAAAGGCGGGACCAAGACCGGAGAATGCCCGCAGCTGAAAGCCAAAAAGAAAAAGGGTGTCAAAGGAACAGGGTTTGATTCCGAAAAATTGATCGGCATCGACTATCCCTTTAATTATGAAGAGGTGGCATCCATCACCGGACCTGAATATGTTCTGAACATGCAGCATGAAGGCGTGTCGTTTATACCGTATGAAGAACTCAAAAAGAATGTTGCACGCATTATGGCAGAAACCTCCGAAGTATCGGCAGACGTCATTGAGTTCCCCAAAAAAGCCGTTCAGGCGGACATTCTGGTGATCGACGACGAAGTGGCTGTCAATAACAACATTCGGAAAATACTCTCAAAGAAAGATTTTGAGGTGGACCAGGCGTCAACCAAGGCTGAGGCCCTTGAAAAGATCGAAGAAAATACCTATAAACTGGTCATTCTTGACCTGAAGATCCCGGAAGTCAAAGGTCTTGAACTCCTGAAAGTGATTCGTGATCGCAGACCGGAAACCATGGTCATTATCATTACCGGATATTCCAGTATCGAGACGGCCGTAGAAGCCTCGAGGATGGGTGCCATCGATTATCTTCCCAAGCCGTTTACACCGGAAGAAATCAGAACTGCCACTGAAAAAGCCTTCCGTCTTGCCGCATAAACCTTATAAACCTTCTTGGCGTCTCCCAATTCCGTTCGGAGCTGGGAGACGCTTTTTATGCCATAAGTAAACGACAAGTTTCACACCGCTTTTAATTCGCTCAGCATAGAAACCCTGGCCCTGAGGGCCGTGCCCGTCCCGCATTTGCGGGAGTCAGGGTTTTCGGGCTCTGCCTTGAGGTTTTGTGTTTAAAATATTGGGATTTGATATTTGATGGTTTCGTAAAAAGTCAATATTGCTCGCTCCGTGACCATTTGGGGGCGTTCCCATCGGTGTAGCTAAATTTCAAGAACTCGGCATAAGCGCCTCAAACAGCTTAAAATTTTTAACGCTTCACCGCTTGAAACGCTGATTCCCCAAATGCTCAAATGTCGCTCACAAAAGACTTTTTACGAGTTTGTCATATTTGGAATTTCAGTAAGTCAATGAACATTCAACAAAGCAAATCCCCTTTGGGGATAACCAAAGGCGGGTCCACTGTGTCCGGATTTTTTACTTTGATTGGAAGCGGGACAAATTTACGTTTTAGGAAAGATTTTATTGGGGATTTAGAAAATAGTTGATCGTATGCTCATAAAAATGTATATAGTTAACATAGGTAACTGAGGGGTCGGGGTGTTTTTCCAAACAACCGCTACATGGATAATCTTTTTTAAACCGCATGAACTCGCGGCAAGGGATCGTAAAGAAAAAGCAGGAAACTATCTTTAAAATATCAATAGGTTGTCTGCATTATTTTAAAATTCTTTTAAAGATACGATTTCGGTTTGCGACTGTTTTTTCTAACGATCCCTAAGCCACTCAGACAGCATCCGATTTAAAAAAAGATCATCCATTCCGCTATATTCAAGAATTTAGGAGAAAAACTCCCCGACCCCTGAGGTAACTATAAACAAAAAAAATTAGCGTTCGATCGTCTTCGGTATTTTCTATTTAAGGGTTAAAGATTTCATATGTAAAAGGAGGTTGCCATGCCTACCTACGAATTCATTTGCGAAAAATGTAAAAAGCCCTTTACCTTGATTTTGAAAATTTCAGAGTATGAAAAGAAAAAGTTTCAATGTCCGAAATGCAAAAGTCGTCAAGTTAAGCAGCAAATTACGTCCTTCCAAACGATAACTTCCAGCAAGAGTTGATACCGAACCACAACGGTTCAACTCAGTCTATGCCGTAGATATGTGAACCGCTTTTGTGTTTTATCGTTTCTGACGCCTATGGCGAGTGCTTTTCGGGTGCCGACCATAACCACCAATTTTCGGCCTCTTGTTACGGCGGTGTAGATTAGGTTGCGCTGGAGAAGGATATAGTGCTGGGCGAGGACAGGGATCACCACGGCCGCATATTCTGAGCCCTGTGACTTGTGTACGGAAACGGCATACGCCAGAACCAATTCATCAAGCTCGTATGGCTGATAGGGAACATCCCGTCCGTCAAACATGACCGTAATCTCATCGTCATCGGGTCGTATGGCGGTAATTCTTCCGATATCGCCGTTGAACACCTCCTTGTCATAATTGTTCCGTATCTGCATGACCTTATCGTTCACTCTGAAATTGCGGTATCCCCGAGTTATTTCCTCCTGAACAGGATTGAGGGTCTTTTGAAGCCGGGCGTTGAGATTTTCGGCCCCCACCGTGCCTTTGTGCATGGGGGTTAAAACCTGAATGTCGTCGATCGGATCCAACCCGAAACGTTCGGGAATGCGTTCTTTTGTCAGTTCGAGTATTATACCCATTACTTTTTCAGGGTCTTCCTGCTCAATAAAATAGAAATCGTTGCCCGGCAGATCGTTTTCAAACGTTGGGACGATTCCGTTATTAATGTTATGGGCATTCACAATAATACGGCTTTCTCTGGCCTGGCGAAAGATTTCGTTCAGCTCCATAACCGGAATGGTGCCGGATGCAATAATATCACCGAGAACACTACCCGCCCCGACAGACGGCAGCTGGTTAACATCTCCCACCAGAATGACTGTGGCAAAGGTTGGGACGGCCTTGATCAAATGATGCATCAGTATGATGTCGATCATGGAGGCCTCATCCAGTATGAGCAGATCGCAATGGAGCGGCTTTTCTTCATTTTTCTGAAAGCCCCCCTTGGTAAAACTGTATTCCAGAAGACGATGGATGGTTTTGGCCTCATGGCCCGTGGTTTCGCTCATCCGTTTGGCAGCCCTTCCCGTAGGAGCGGCCAGCAATGTTTTTACGCCGAGCCTGGAAAAGATTTTCAAAGCCGCATTGATGATGGTGGTTTTACCGGTACCCGGTCCCCCGGTAATGACCATAATCTTGTTTTCAAGTGCGCATCGTATCGCCTTGGCCTGATTTTCAGCCAGGCGAAAATCCAGTTGTCCTTGAACCCAGTCAAGGGCGTTTTCTGCGTTGACCGGACGGATGGATTTGGGAGCGGTTAAGAGTGTGCTCAATCGCCTGGAGATGCTGGTTTCACACAGATGGAACTTGGCCAGGTATACCCCTTTATTGTTTTCTTTAAATTCCTCGATGCTTTCATTTAAATCTTCAAGAATGATTTTTTTATCGAGCGAAAGGGTGCCGAGGGCTTCCACCACATTATCCCTTTCAACACCTAAAATTTCCCGGCTCTTTTTTATGAGGGGTTCATACGGGTAATAGACATGACCTTCGTCTGAAAGTTGATGGAGGACATGGAGGATACCGGCTTCAACCCTCAATGGCGAATTTTTTGGAACCCCGAGTTTTTCTGCGATACCGTCGGCAATCACAAACCCGATCCCAAAGATATCCATTGCCAGGCGATACGGATTCTCTTTTACCACTGCAATGGATCGATTACCGTACTGTTTAAATATTTTCGTGGCATAGCCGGACCCGACCCCGTGGGATTGCAGAAACAGCATAACCCCTCGAATCTCTTTCTGTTCGTCCCACGCCTGTCGAATCATGGCAATGCGTTTTTTGCCGATCCCTTCAACCAAAGCCAGTTTTTCGATGTCATTTTCGATGACATCCAGTGTTTTTTTACCGAATTTTTGAACGATACGATCGGCGATGACCGGACCAAGCCCCTTGATGAGTCCCGAACCCAGATACTTTTGAATCCCAAAAACCGTTGCAGGAACCGTTGTTTCGTAGTCAGCCACCTTGAACTGCTCACCATATTTGGGATGATTGATCCATTCACCCCGCATGCTGAGGGCTTCACCGGGGGTCGGTGACATCAAATACCCCACAACAGTTACCAGATCCCGTTTTCCATGAATCTTAACCCTGGCAATGGTAAACCCGTTTTCTTCGTTGGTGTATGTGATTCTTTCAATATGGCCTGAAAGTTCTGTTTCCATAATTTTATCTGATTTAAACGTTTCGGTTACCCTATCCCGCCAAGGCGGGACTAATATTATGTGCAATTAACAAGCATTTCAATTTTCGCCGCATAATGGAATGGTAGAATGTTGGAATAGTGGAATATTGAGTTTTAGATCTGAACAAGCCGTTTTATAACAAAAGACAGAATTCCTTTATACCCAATACTCCAATCTTCCAATCTTCCATTATTCCAATTGTGAGCGAAGCGAGCTAACTTAAACCCAGTCGGGCAACTTTATTTCCGACGCCGGAGCACTGCTGGGAATAAAACATTTAATGTCGATAACCGGAGAACCGTCAAGAGCATCGATTTTTTCGATGAAAATGGTGGTATCTTTTATGGACAATATTTTACAAACAGACATCGCAATCAGATTGGGTCTCAACGGCGAATGGGTTGCAAATACGCCCCTTAACGGATTTTGTTTGTTTTTTCTGGGGTGGACCTGCATGGTTTTTCTTTTTTCAGGGGTATCATTTTCATGAAACCAGTAACAGACAGTAATGTGAGAGAAATCATCCATCCCTAAAAGCGCGTCGCGATATTTTTCGTAAATTTCAATCCGGACTTCATCGCTTTGTTTTTTTATAACGCCTACCGGGTAAATATAGAAGCGGTTTTTCATAATCATCCTCCTTTGAAATTTTAATTTTCTCAAGTCACAGGTAACTTTTCAAGACATATCACCAACAGCATCAAAAAAATGTAATGTTTTAGCCTTTTGAAAATATTGCCGCTGAAACAAAATTCTTTCAAGACCGGTTGCACCATGGCCGGTGGATATGTTATATCGATAACCATAGAAAAGATCTGACCAAAGGATGATGAAATGAAATTTTTTATTGCGGAACAAAACATCGATGACGATGCCACTAAAGAACAGGCCGAAAAACTGATCGAGATGCTGAAAGCCAAGGGCTGGGACGTGGAATACGGTCTTAAACAAAATGTAGCCACGGACGTTTCGGAATTTGGGCAGGAGGAGAGTATCCAGTCCAGATTTGCCGATGATTTTATGGACTGTCTGTCCCAAATGGAAGGTTAGGGCGTCTACTCTCTTCGAGCACTCATTAAATGGGTGAATAACAGAATCGGTAATGACAGATGTTCTACCGCATAGGAAATTTAGTCATTCGATCTCCCTACAGTATCAGAAAGCCTAAAATGGGAGAAGACTGTCTGGTTCTGAAGACCTCCCGTTCCTTTCCTCCGGCTCACCCCTCAACCAAAGCAGCGCTGACCATCCTTCAACAATTGGAGATTAAAAAAGACGCCCGAATTTTGGACATTGGATGTGGCTCGGGAATATTGGGGCTTGCGGCCGCCCTGAAAAACGACGGGACCGCACTGGGATGCGACATATGGATCGGATCCATACGGGCTTCCAGGGAAAATTCGGCTTTGAATCAGATGGAAGACCGGTTCCACTTCTATCTCGGATCGGTGGATGCTGTTTCAGGCAGATTCAACTTGATCCTGGCCAACCTCCAGGCGCCCACGCATATGGAAATGCTCGATCACTACCGTCGCCTTTTGCCCCTGAACGGAGACTTGCTGGTGGTATCCGGCTTCGACGACGCCTTTGCTGCGTCAATAGAGAAAGAACTCACCCAAAGGGGATTTATCGTTGTCGAACAGGTGAAGTTGTATGCCTCGACAGCGGCGCTTACACCGGAAAGTTTTAATACCTGGGTGGGAATCGGGCTGAAGAGAGTCTCAACCGGCCCATGATATAAATCATTATAAACAGATCTTCGTGCCATGATTTCATACCTTGACAAAAATTATTTCGTGCCGATATAATCAAATCAACTTAATACGTCACTGAAAATACCAGTGACGGAGACACCAAAGTGAAGGGGAAATGACTGCCCCCTGAACACATACCTTTTTTGTATTTCTGCCATTTTTGTTTAGTGTTTTCATGTTCGAGGAGAAGCTGCAGCAGATGGATCGCCGAACATTTCTTAAAATTGCCGGAATGGGGAGTGTCGCCATTACTGCAGGCTGCACCTCTGAGGCCGACAAAACACTTTTCTCTCTGGTTCATGCCCCTGACGATATGGTTACCGGGAAGGCAGCCTGGTATGCCACAACCTGTAGAGAGTGTCCGGCGGGCTGCGGAATTCTCGCCAAAAACAGAGAAGGTCGGGTGATCAAAGTCGAGGGAAACCCGCTTCATCCAATCAACAGCGGTAAACTTTGCATGCGAGGCCAGTCCGCTGTTCAAAGAATATACCATCCGGACAGGATCAAAACCCCCTTGATAAAAGACCGAGAGGCATGGCGACCGATATCTTTTTCCGAAGCCATGGCGCTGTTAAAAGACAAAGCTGCGGGGGCTGTGAAAAATGGACCCAATCGTGTACGGATGCTGACGGAAATCGAAGGTGAATGCCTTTTGAAGCTGTTCGCTCAATCCCTTGAAAAATGGAGATCCTCAGGTCCTCTGGTGTTTGAGCCCTTTGCCTACGAGTCCTTAAAATCCGCCAATGAAACGGTCTTCGGAATCGACGGCCTGGTTTCATACCATCTTCAAGATGCCGACATGCTGGTCTCATTTGGTGCGGATTTTTTGGAAACCTGGCTGTCCCCGGTGGAGTATGCCCAAAAGTTCAAGGATATGCATGCATTGAAAAATGGGGAAAAACATCTGTTTTTCCATATCAGCCCCTATCAATCCTTAACCGCCGCCAATGCGGACCAGTGGATGCCGTGTGATCCCGGCGGTGAAACAGCCATTGTTTTAGCGCTCATCAACGAACTTCTTCAGCTCGGTCGGGGACAACATCTGCCGGAGTCGCTCCGTTCGCACTTGGTTCGAACGGTTACTTCGTACACCGGAAAAGATGTTACCCGAAATTCAGGCATGTCCGGCGAGCATTTTCAGGTCCTCCTGGCCCGTCTCATGGAATCGTCAAAGCCGTTGATTTTCGGCACCGGCACCGGTTCATCGGGAGGGAACGATTTACAGACCCATGTGGCTGTGAATCTTTTGAATGTCGTTCTGAACCCGAAATTAACCCTTTTCGATTTCGCAAACCGGCACCGTGTGGAGATTTCTGCAAAACGATCCGAAGTCATCCATTTTTTCAAGGCATTGAAGGAAGAACCTGCGGACCTGCTGCTGCTCAACAATAGCAATCCTGTATTTGCCTTGCCTCCAGGAAGTGGTGTCGAAGATGCCTTGAAAGAACAATCCCTTTTTGTGGTAAGCTTTACGAATGTTATGGATGAGACGGCTCAGTTTGCAGACCTTGTTTTTCCGGTGGCCCTGCCTCTTGAAACATGGGGCGAATACGAAGGCAAGCTCAACGTCGGCAGCACCTTGCAGCCGGCCATGGGCAAACTGACCGATGCGCCCGCCATCGGGGATGTTTTCCTTGAAGCAGCTGCAGAACAACTCACCCCCACCGACACCTTTAAAACTTATCTTTTTAAACACCTGACTCAAAAAGGCGGCATCCGGGATCAGAAAGACCGGCTTCAACTTTTCAGACAGGGCGGAATGCACCGCCAGAAATCTTCCGGCCGATGGTATGGG
This sequence comes from Desulfobacterales bacterium, assembly GCA_046484425.1. Lineage (GTDB taxonomy): Bacteria > Desulfobacterota > Desulfobacteria > Desulfobacterales > UBA11574 > UBA11574. Next base: position 17,984 of record JAWOIY010000003.1, read on the forward strand.
ACGATACCGGATACCGTTGCCGATGTATTTGACACCATAACAGCGTCTTTGGATTCGGAACTGGTGTTCATGGCCGCACCATCCATCCGGTTTTTTGACGGCCGCAGCGCATATATGCCCTGGTTGGGTGAAATTCCGGATCCATTGACAAGAGTTGCCTGGCACACGCCGGTTCTGGTGCATCCGGAAACCATGGCCAAAAACGGATTAACCCAGGGAGATGTTGTCCAAATTCGATCCCAATGGGGACAATTGGAAGCACCGGTTTACGGAAGCGACGGGGTCCGGTCCAATGTACTGTTGATGAGCATGGGACAGGGACATACCGTTTATGGCTGTTATGCGTCAGATATGGGGCTCAATCCAAATGGTCTTCTTTCTCCTGAAATAACGAATCCGCTAAACGGCCCCGAGTTTTCAGTGCATCCCGTTTCCATTCAAAAAAACGGTTCGACCATAAAGCTGGCACACACCGACGGCAGCCGAATCCAGCACGGCCGTAAAATCGCCCTATCCGTTTCGCTGGATGAACTCAAGCACCCAAAACCCCACGAAAAACCCGGATTGACCATGCATGACTTTCCGATGACGCTTCCGCTATCCGAAGGCTATGATCCAAAGCGGGATTTTTATCCGGCCCATGACCACAAATTTTATCGCTGGTCCATGATTGTCGATCTGGACAAATGTATCGGGTGCGGTGCCTGTGCCGCGGCGTGCTATGCCGAAAACAATGTTGGGGTTGTAGGGATCGACCGTATCCTGGAGGGACGGGAGATGGCATGGCTGGCGATCGAGCGCTACCATAATCATTTATCCCCGGACAGGATTATTTTTCTTCCCATGCTGTGCCAGCACTGCGACAATGCGCCGTGCGAATCGGTATGCCCGGTGTTTGCCCCCTACCATTCGGAAGAAGGGATTAACGATCAGATTTACAACCGGTGTATCGGTACCCGTTTTTGCTCCCAGAACTGCCCCTATAAGGTGCGGCGATTCAACTGGTTCAGCTGGAAGTGGCCGCCGCCCCTTAACCTTCAACTCAATCCGGAGGTCACGGTTCGAAGCAAGGGGGTCATGGAAAAGTGCTCCTTTTGCGTACAGCGGATCAAAGTCGCCCACGGGATCGCCAAAGATGAAAAGAGAATGATAAAAGACGGGGAGGTTATCCCGGCCTGCGTGCAAACCTGCCCCGTCGACGCCCTCATATTCGGGAATCTCATGGACAAAAAGAGCCGGGTCAGGCAACTGGCAGAGGACCCGCGGGCCTATCAGGTGATGGGGTATCTGAATACCAAACCGGCGGTGATTTACTTGAAAAAAGTGGTCCAAAAGATATAGAAGCGAAGATTCCCCATCACGAAAAAATATTCTTTTTCGTGTTTTTAAAATTTCGTGTTTTCGTGATAAAATTTTTTTTTTGGTTCAGGTAATAACACCCCTCAAGTAACCGAAATGAGCGAACTGACATTTGAAAAAATCGACCAAACCGTCCTGGAGACACTGAAACCACCGGATCGCAGATACTGGTTAACCGTGGGAATCCTGTTTCTGGGGGTGCTGATCGGTGCCGCCTGCTGGATCTATCAGATCCTGATGGGCCTTGGCGTAGCCGGAATGTTCATACCCGTAGCCTGGGGAACCTATCTCATCAATTTTGTATTCTGGGTAGGTATCGCACATTCGGGGACACTGATCTCCGCCATTTTACACCTGCTCAGGGCAGGCTGGCGCAATCCCATTGCTAGAGCCGCCGAAACCATGACGGTTTTTGCGGTCTGTATTGCCGGTCTTTTTCCGTTTATTCATCTGGGCCGGGTCTGGATGGTATTTTACATGCTGCCGGTGCCCAACCAGCGGAACCTGTGGCAAAATTTTCAGTCCCCTCTAATGTTTGATGTCGTGGCCATCAGCACTTACCTTACGGTGAGTTCACTGTTTTGGTATACCGGGATGCTTCCGGATCTTGCCATCATTCGGGATCGTGCCACGGGCGTACGAAAGAAAATCTTCAAGATCATCTCACTGGGATGGACCGGTGCCCATGAGCAGTGGCGGCACTACGCCCGCGGCTACCTGTTTTTTGCCGCACTGGCAACGCCCCTTGTCATTTCCGTTCACAGTGTGGTCTCATGGGACTTTGCGCTGGGGATTGCACCCGGCTGGCATACCACGATTTTCGCACCCTATTTCGTAGCCGGTGCCATCCATTCCGGACTGGCCATGGTGCTGACGCTGATGATTCCGATTCGAAAGCTCTTTCATTATGAAAAAATTATTACCGTCAACGTTTTGGAAAATGTCGCAAAGACCATTATTTTTACCGGCCTGATTGTGGCGTTTGCCTACGGTACGGAATTTTTCATCGCCTGGTACAGCCACAATCCAGTTGAAATGGCAATCTTTAAATACCGGCCCACCGGTGACTATGCCGTCGGATTCTGGATCATGGTCATCGGCAACACCGTGATCCCTTTGCTCTTCTTTTTCAAGCGTATCCGGACCACAATCGCCTGGCTGTTCGCTATTTCCATTTTTGTCAATATCGGTATGTGGTATGAGCGTTATGTCATTATTATCAGCAGTATGGGCCGTGATTTTCTGCCTCACGCATGGGGGGCGAGGTTTTCACCGACCATTATAGAATACGGGATAATGATCGGCGCTTTTTGTCTTTTCTTTTTCCTGTATCTTCTCTTTGTCAAACATCTGCCGTCGATTTCCATGACGGAAATGAAGGAAGCCGTTCATCAAGGAGCAAGCCATGCCGACTGAATACGCTGTGATGGGGCTGTTCACGGACGAAAGCCGGGCGGTATCCGCCATTGAAGCCGTCAAGGGCTCGCCTTGGCAGTTGCGTCGTGTGCACAGTCCCATTCCCAGCCATAAAATATCCGAAGCGCTGAATTTAAAAAAGAGCCAGGTCGGTTGGTTTACACTGGCCGGCGGAATCGCCGGTTTTTTTTCCGGCTTTCTTCTGGCGGTTTTCACGGCCACTCAATGGAATCTCATTGTCAGCGGAAAACCGGTCGTCGCGCTGGTGCCGTTTTTTATCGTAGGTTTTGAATTTACCATTTTATTTGCTGTTTTCGGTAATGTGATAGGTCTTATCCACCAGATGCAGCTTCCCGAATTCAAGGGGCTTGAGCAGTATGATCCCCGATGTTCAGGGCATCATTTCGGTGTCACGGTTTCCTGCAAGGCAGATGATCTGGAAGGGCTCAAACACTTTTTTCAAGACAAAGGCGGCGAGGTAAAGGTGATTTCAAATGGGTCTGTTTGAAGACATCAATGCAGCCCGCATGTTGCTGGATTTGCCTGAACGTGCGACCATGGCGGACATCAAGTCGCAATATAGGGCCAAGATTCAACAATGGCATCCGGATCGGTGCAAGGCTGAAAGAGACGCCTGCAAGGAAATGACCGTCCGGATCATTACCGCCTACAGGCTGATCAGCGATTACTGTAAAAACTACGAATTTTCATTTTCCAAAGAAGAAGTGGGCCACTATCTTTCGGCGGAAGAATGGTGGTTTGAACGTTTCGGCCGGAGCCCGTTATGGGGCAGCGAGCAAAAAAAAGAATAAAAATGTCATCGACACATAACCAAAAAGGTCCGTTTCAAAAAAGGTCGGCGTTTCTGATCTGCCTGGCGCTCCTGGTGATCGGTTTCGGCACCTTTGTCTTCGGCCTCATGGGCGGGCATCCTGAAAGGGCCTGGCAGGCGTATCTGATCAATTTTTTGTTATGGTCGGCCATCGCCCAGGGCGGTCTGCTGTTTTCCGTGGTAATGCATACCGTAAAAGCCCGGTGGAGCGGTCCCCTATCCAACCTTGCGGAATCGTTTGTCGCTTTTTTCCCGATTTCTTTTATTCTTTTTTTGATTCTTATTTTTGGCAAAAATCACATCTTTCCGTGGATACATCAGGATCTTCACGGAAAAGAGATCTGGCTGAACGTGCCGTTTCTGTTTACCAGAGATGTTGTGGGGCTGCTTGTTCTGTATGGATTGGGGTTTGCCTATATTTTCAATGCGTTACGTCTGAAGCTGGATCGATCCGTGTCCCACGGTCTGATTCGGAAGTATCTGTACAGCAGGTGGGATCGAAGCCTTTCCGATGTGGGGCGTTGCCGGGATCGAATGACCATTTTCGGGGTTCTTTACATACTCGCATTTGCACTGATCCTGTCCTTGATCGGTTACGATCTGGTGATGAGCCTCGATCCTCACTGGTATTCCACGTTGTTCGGTGCCTATACGTTTGTAAAAGCATTTTATATCGGTCTGGGCGGCCTTATTATTCTGGCCTCCGTACTGCATCTAAATCCGGCCATTGAATTCAAGCTGAAACCGTCGGACTTTCATGATATCGGCAAGCTCTTTTTTGCCTTTTGCATGGTTTGGGGGGACTTTTTCTACGTCCAACTGGTGGTGATATGGTACGGCAATATCCCCGAAGAAACCGCCTACGTAATTGAACGAACCATGACGCCTCCCTGGAATGCCCTGGCCTGGTTTGTTTTTATCATCTGTTTTATTCTCCCGTTCCTTATTCTGTTGAACAAAAAGATCAAGACCAAACCCGGGTTTATGAGCATCCTTTGCACTGTTGTGATCATGGGGATCAGCCTGGAGCATTTTCTGCTCATTGGTCCGGCCATAAATCCCCATGTCTCCGCACTTCCCCTGGGGCTTGCCGACGGGCTGATATTTTTGGGATTCTTGGGGCTGATGTCCCTTGCCGTTATCTTTTTCCTGAACATGTTTCCCGAGCTTGTCCGGGTTGTGGACCGTGAGGCGACGTGATGGAAATCCTGATCACAACCTTCACACTAATCACCATCCTGATCCTGGCAGTGATTATCGGCACCAAAGGCAGACCCATGGTATTTATTACCACATTGGGTAAAGAAATCATTTTGCTGACAAAGAACAAAGTGGCGCTGTTGTGGACCGGACTCGGTATTTTTTTGGTTTTATGTTTCCTCTATTTTTTTTATGCTTCGCCGGCAACCAGAATAGGCCCGGAACAACCCATCCCTTTCAGCCACCGGGTACATGCCGGCGTCAAATCGATTCAGTGTCAATTTTGCCACCCGTATGTGGACCGGTCCGTCCATCCGGGATTGCCGCCGGTTGAGAAATGCCTTTACTGTCATCAATACATTATTGCCAATCACCCGTGGATTCAAAAGGAACATCATTATTTTAACACGAACACACCGACACCCTGGAAAAAAGTCTTCTATGTGCCGGAATTTGTTTTTTTCAGACATCAACGGCACATCAAAAAGGACATTGAGTGTCAACAATGCCATGGGCAGATTGAGACCATGGACCGGATTCCGGCCAAAAGATTCGAAATGAAGTTCTGTGTCGATTGTCACAAACTAAAAGAGGCCAATTTAGGGTGCTGGCTGGCATGCCATAATTGAGCGTTTCGGAAATACTGCAAATTAATGAAGTAATAGGATTTTTTTTGAGGCTTGAACACTTGCCTCGAATATGGAATATTGGGGCGAAGTCCCTAACTTGAGGAGAAGTAATTGACCGGTAAATTTCAACCGTCTTCACAAAATTATTTGACTGCCAAAGGATTTTGCCTGACTTCGGCGTTCTGGTTTTTTGTTGCCACATCCATGGGACTTCTCATTGCCACCGAACTCATGGCTCCGGATCTCACCGAAAACTTCGGCTGGCTTTCATTCGGGAGGTCTCGACCCATCCATGTGAATCTGGTGCTTTTCGGCTTCGCAACCCCGGGTCTCCTTTCCGCGGCATTCTATTATTTGCCCAGGTTGCTTCGAACCGAACTTTACAGTGAAAAACTGGGCGTCATTACGGTCCTATCGTGGAATCTTGCCCTTGTCGCCGCTGTATTGAGCCTGGCCATGGGATATTCCCAGGGACGGGAGTATGCCGAATTGGTCTGGCCTATCGACATGCTGGTTGTTCTGGCGTTTACGCTGGTGTGTGTCAACCTGCTCATGACCGTTGCCCGGCGAAAGGAACCGATCCTTTATGTTTCCATCTGGTACGCGTGTGCCGCAGCTATTCTCACCACCGTTACCTTTGGCCTTGGAAACGTCATTTGGCGGCCCGGCAGCGGTTCTCTGGTGGGCATTCCGGATGCGATCCTTCTCTGGTTTTACGGCCACAATATTTTCGGCCTTCTGTTGACGCCGTTGTCCATCGGTGTGACCTATTATGTCATACCCAAGGCTTGCAGGGCGCCCCTTTACAGCCACACCCTCTCGCTGGTCGGTTTTTGGTCGTTGATAGTGGTTTACACCCATATCGGGACCCATCACCTGCTCCAGGTGCCGGTTCCCACCTGGCTCAAAGTCATTTCCATCGTGGACAGCCAGGCCATGGTCATACCGGTCATGGCGTTTTTGATCAACATCTGGTACACGGCCAAAGGGAAGCTGGGGGAGATTCATGCCGATATCGGCGCCAAGTTTGTCTTTACCGGCACCATCATGTACTTTTTTGTGAGCATTCAGGGCTCCATGATGGCCCTGCCGGATGTGCAGCGCGTGACGCATTTCAACAATTGGGTCGTGGGTCACGCACATATCGGCGTACTGGGATTTTCCGGGATGATCGCCCTGGGCGGGCTCTACTATATCCTGCCCCGAATTACCGGCAAACCGTTGTACAGCAGATTTCTGGCCGATTTTCAATACTGGCTCGTTCTCATCGGCGTCGTCGGTTTCACCGTGGTGCTGACCATCGTGGGCCTGATTCAAGGCAATGCCTGGCTCAGCGGCGAAATCGTTTACCGGGTTCTGCCTGCAATGCATATTTATTTTGTCCTTCGGGCAGGCCTGGGATTAATAATTTTCAGTTCCGCGATTTTAGGTTTGTACAACATTTTAAGATCGATATTTTTTAACCCCGGAGAAATCTCATGAATATGACCCCAAAAGCGATTGTTGTCGGCAGTCTTTTGATTCTGGGTGTCATTGTGATGGTGATGGTGGTCTTGCCCTATGGTACGCGAATCGATGCGCCCTCGGACATCTTTCGCGAACGGACCGCTCACGAAGCTGATGGGAGGCGTATCTACATCGCCAACGGTTGTGTGTACTGCCATACTCAATCCATCCGTACCATCGACTGGGGTTTGGGTGCCGAGAGGATTGCCCAGGCAGGGGATTATCTCCACGACAAACCTATTTTGCTGGGTTCGGAGCGGACCGGCCCGGATCTATCCCAGGAAGGAGGCGAACATCCGGACGACTGGCACATGGCTCATTTTATCAATCCCCGAAAGACCAGCCCCCTTTCCATCATGCCGGCGTTCGGTTTTCTGGGTACGGAAAATATTGATCAGTTGACAACCTATGTTCAGGGTCTCGGGCTCAATGATGCGGATCGGAGAATTCAAAGACAGCGGTTCTGGAAAAAAGAAACGATTAAGGCGTACGAAAGCGGTCCGGATGCCAATGTGAAATGGCTGCACGAAAACGTGCCCGAAGGCTGGCGGAACATTCCCAATCCCTATCCCACCACCGAGGCCGGACTGGCCCGGGGGCATAAAATTTATCAGGATTTTTGCATCGGGTGCCACGGCCCTATCGGCGACGGCATGGGCCCGGCACAGCAGCATTTGTATCCGCCGCCCTTGAATTTTACCATTTTAAAGGGCAGAGGCATTTCCGGGGGAATTTTGTATTACCAGATTATGAACGGCATCACCGGAACGGCCATGCCCTATTTCAAGCGAGCGCTGGAGTCCGAAAAAATCTGGGATGTCGGAAATTTTGTAGCGGTGAATTTTATCGATCAGACCGATGCCGATACCGAACCCAAAGGGATCGATGCGGCGTATGAACCATAAAAAAAGTGCCTAAAGTTTAAAATGCTAAGTGAGCTAAAGTTGATGAAAGAATTAAACAATTGATAATATTTGTTTAATTGTCAGAAGTATACAAAATTGATAAAATTCCTTAACTTTAGTCACTTTAGCTCACTTTACACTTCAACCTTTTTTATTTAGAATCTGACATGTATTATCCCTATTTCATAACATACATGGTCGTGGGTCTTGTCATCAGTTTAGCGGCTTTTTTCTGGGCCCTTAAAAACGGCCAGTTTAAAGATCAGCAGCGGGCGAGATTTTTGCCCCTGGAAGATGAGCATGAACCACCCGTTGGAAAGGTTTCCAACATCAGGCGGTATGAGATTTATGCCATCATATTCCTGGCGATTGCAGGATTGGCGGCCAGTGCGGCAGTGCTCGTATTTTCACTGTTGAACGCAAGCCATTAAGAGGAAACATCGTGAGACTTTTCAATCTGTTAAACTTCCAGCACATTATGTTGTATATATTTCCGACCCTGATCTTTATATGGATTTTCGGGTTGGCGCTTGCCTACAGCCATCTGGAAAGCGATGATGCCAAGGAGAGAAAGCAAAAAATCATTTACCGTTTTCCCGAAGATATCGAGGACAGGGACGCACCATTCCCCCTGTCCATGATGCTGATTATTGCAGGGACCGTCATCTGGGTTTTCTTTTATATTTTAGTTACCGGTTTACTGGGAGTAAAAATATAGACATGGCACATTCAACAGGAAAAGAATCGACGACAGCCACCTGGGTTGTCATTATCCTTCTTTTGGTTTGGATTCTGGGCAAAGGGTTTTTCTCATTTTTTGTTGTGGGAGATTTGGGCCAGCCCACCTGGAACTACCGGCCCGTAAAAGATGTTCCCGGAGAATCACCCTATGCGATTTACCAGGCCCAACCCTATCCTCAGCATGTGAAAGGCGACAAGGGGGAATAGATGAAGAGAATCATCGTCCTTGCAGGGTTTGTCGCCGTTGTGCTCCTGGTCGTTTACAATGTGATCACCCTTTACGATAAAAATCTCAGGGTGGGACGAATGTGGGAGACGCCGGGAGTCTGGCCCCACGAACAAGAACTCCCGGTCATGGAACCCGACGTGATTCCTTTCGGCGGCGGAGAAGCGGAGTATCGAACCGCCGAAGCAGAAGATCTGGGATCTCCTTTTAAAATTGACGATCCGGAGGTTGTCACATCCGGGAAATCGTTGTATTTTACCTACTGTGCCCAATGCCACGGAAAATATTATGACGGCAACGGAACGGTGGGTCAAAGTTTTTATCCCCTGCCCACCGATCTTCAAAGTGACCGGGTTCAATCCATGCCTCAGGGCGTTTTCTTCAAAGAAATCAGCTACGGCATCCCCGGTGGCCGGCAGCCGGCACTGGCCACCACCATTGAGGTGACGGACCGGTGGCGGATTATCGCCTACGTCAAATCGCTAGGGCTTCGCAAATGACATGAATCCTTCTGCAGCTTCCTGCGACCTTTGCGGCCTTTCCTTAAGATACGGTACGGTAAAATGGATGTCAGGCAACCGGGAATTCTTTTTCTGCTGCATGGGCTGTCGCCAGGTGTTTATCATGCTGATGGAGGCTGCTGACTCTCCGGACCCTTTGCAGTTTAAAGAGACAGAACTTTTCAAAAAATGCCGTGAGATGGGAATTATTCCCGAATCGGAATCAGATCTGGGAAAGCGTCTGGCCAGGGATTCCACGGAGCCCCTCTTTTCTTTCAAGCTTCAGGATGCCGAATCCGGTAAGAATCGGGATAGCCGGGATTCGGCAGACAGGCTCGCCATTCACTTGAATGTCAGCGATATGTGGTGTCCGGCCTGTGCCTGGGTGATCGAAGCAGCGCTTAAAAAACATTCCGGTGTCGTCCATGCTTCCTGCAATTTTTCAACGGACCGGATCAGGTGTGAATACAATCCGATTCAAACATCTCCGAATGAGATCATCCGGACCATCGACCGGCTGGGTTACCGGGCAACGGTGCCGGAAGAAAATGCGGCGGCCATTGAAACCAAAAAGGATTTCATCCGTTTTGCCGTATCTGCATTTCTCACCGCCAATGTAATGATGCTCTCTTTTGCCCTTTATTCAGGCTTTTTTACCGAGTTGACCAAAGATGCCGTTTTTAAAATTTCGGTGCCCGTTTTTGTTCTGGCAGGTGTCGTTCTTTTTTACGGCGGTTTCAAGATCTATCGCAAGGCATGGGCCGGGCTTAAAACCATGGCTTTCGGCATGGAAAGCCTGATTACCATGGGGGCGTTCACCGCCTTTTTTTACAGCACCTTCAACTTGTTTTCCGGAAGTATTCATCTCTATTTTGACACTGCGGCCATGCTGATCACCTTGACGCTATTGGGTAAAACCATTGAAAGAAAAGCCAGAGACAACGTTCAGGAAGACCTTGGCAATTTTTTCTCGCTTCGGCCGACCAAAGTTAATATCTGTACGGATATATTCCCTCGCGGCCGCTATGTTTCCGCCCATGCACTCCGAAAAGGGGACATTTTTATGATCGAAGAAGGTGAGATCGTCCCTGCGGACGGGCGCATTGTTGAAGGTTCGGGATCTATTGATGAATCATCCCTTACTGGTGAGGTGCTTCCCATTCAGATAAAAGCCGGAGACCGCATCAAAAGCGGAACCCGGGTTCTAAAAGGGATTTTAAAATTAAAGGCCGAGGGCGTGGGGGATGATTCGACCCTGGGCCAAATGATCTCTATTATGGAACGGGCTCTGGAACAAAAAATTCCGCTGGAGGGCAAAACCGACCGGCTCCTACGGTTTTTCGTACCGCTGATTTTTGTGCTTTCAATGGCAACCGGTTTGACCTGCCTGTTTTTAGGCCTTACCTTTGAACATGCCCTTATGAGATCCGTCACGGTCATGGTGATTGCATGTCCGTGCGCACTGGGTATTGCCATCCCCATCGCACGGGTTGCCGGGATTTCCCTTGCCGGAAAAAAAGGAATCCTGGTTCGGGATTTCACGGCCTTTGAACAGGCCGAAAGGATCAATGCCGTTGTCTTCGACAAAACCGGAACCCTGACTAAAGGGGATTGGACCTTGCTGGACGTGCGTGTTCAGGAACCTTTTTCCAAACAGCAGATCTTTTCACTGGCTGTCGCGCTTGAGACACATTCAGATCATTATATCGGCGCTGAGATCCGAAGACATGCCGCTGGCTGCGCTGCACTACTCTCCAGGCCGCTGACAAGCGTTTGCATCCATCAAAACGGTATATCCGGCATGGTCGAAGAGAAAGAGGTCAGAATCGGATCTAAAAAATTTGTTGAAAAGAATCTGACGTCCATCCCGCAAATTTTAGAAGCCGGACAAAAAGATGAGGTCTTGAAATCTATGGTTTATATGAGTTATGGTAATCAATTGTGCGCTGTCTTTATCTTTGGAGATGCGCTAAAAGATACGGCCGTGAGTACCGTAGAAACATTGCGGAGCATGGGCTACAGCGTTGCAATGGTTTCCGGAGACGGGGATCAAACCACCCGGGGAATGGGAGATGTGTTGGGCATCAAAGACGCCTTTGGAAATCAGTCACCCAAAGACAAGGCTGTTTTTGTCCGAAACCTTCAAGAAAACGGAAAAAGGGTGGCCATGGTCGGTGACGGGGTCAATGACGCTCCGGCTCTTGTTCAGGCGGACCTGGCTGTTGCCGTTCACTCCGGCAGCCATCTGGGAAAGGAGGCGGCCGATATTACACTGATGAAGGGGAATCCCGAGCAGATTCTGGAATATCTGAATTTGGCAAAGCTGGTGAACCAAAAGATTTATCAGAATCTTGTATTTTCTTTTCTGTACAATATTATTAGTATTCCCATTGCCATGAGCGGATGGTTGACACCGCTGATTGCCGTTTGTGCAATGCTTTTGAGCAGCCTGAGCGTTACCGGGAATACGTTGTTATTGAAACGAAAATACGCCTGAATTGGGGGTTATTGACTTGCTATTGTGTCTGTTTTTTTGTATGAAAACAGCCGCAGTCGGATCAAGTTGATGTTTGACGAAAACCATAATCTTAAAAAACAGGGGAAGGGAAGGGGATCAGAAAATTGAGATGAATTGGTTTTCTGCCTCCGATTCCTGAAACCTGACAACGTTTAATCGGGCGTTTTTGCCCGATTGGAGTAAATCCAAGGTATTTACCAATGACAAGTTCCGATAAGTTCCAATCCCGATCTCTGTTGTTAATGGTGGCCGGTGCCAAAGGCGCTGTGGGCTCTACGGTGGCAGCAGCTGTTGCTGCTGTACAAAAGGATCCCGATTCCATATTACCCAGTCTGATGACCCGCAGCAGTTTTCCCTATCTGGGACCGCCCCATTCCATCCATATGGCAGGCTGGGATGCCCAACCGGCGAGCCTCAAGGATTGTATTAAAAATTGTGGCGTACTGCCTGAAAATATTTGGGAACGCTTTCAATCGGATCTCGATGAAACTCCCATTTTCGCATCTCCACCACCGGATCTGGATCTGAAAGGTCAAATCGAACATCTCATGCAGGACATCCGGAACTTAAAAAAACTATATCCCGGCTCCTTTCCGGTGATGATTAACCTTTTGCCCGCCTGCGTTCGCTTGGACGCTCAAAATATTACGAGTTTGTCGAGGCTTTATTCTGAAGTGAATCCGGTGGAATTCCCGGACTTGGCTTATGTCCTGGCCGCTGTTCACGCCGGAATCCCGGCGGTGAATTTTTCCCCGAATCATCTCGAAATACCGGTAGTCGTTCAAGAAGCAATTCAACACAATGTTCCCATATCCGGATGCGACGGTAAAACCGGGCAAACCTATTTCAAAGTTGTTCTGGCCTCGGCGTTGAAAGCCCGGAATCTTTATGTGGATGGATGGTACAGCCTCAACATTCTGGGAAACGCTGACGGCAAAAACCTCATGGACCCCGATCGGGCAGCCGGCAAAGTGGCCAACAAAACCGAACTTTTAGACGGCATTCTGGGTTATCCGGTGGGGGAGAAATACGGAGAGTCTTCCCACAAGGTACTCATCGATTACTACCCGCCCAGGGGTGACGCCAAGGAAGCCTGGGATGTTATCGATTTTCAGGGATTATTCGGCCTCCCAATGAGCATGCGTTTGAACCTTCAGGGTCGGGATTCCATCCTGGCCGCGCCGCATATTCTGGACCTGGGCCGGTGGATGGCGGCTCTGAAAACGGCAGGCCGCTGTGGCCCGGTTCCGGAACTGGGATTTTATTTCAAAAAACCCCTGGGTGAAAATCCGCCGCTCAGCTTTCAGGATCAGATTCTGAGCCTCAAAAAATTGGAAAAAGAATGTGACAAGAAGTGCCTGAAACTTCAAGTGAGCTAAAGTTTGAAATGATGTAACACTTTAGCCTGTTGAAAACCTTACCGCTTCAGGTATAATTAGATTTTTGCTGAAAGAACTCGTGAATAAGGGCTCGTAATGAAAGAACCTGCCCGGGCTATTAACAAGGGTCTCTGCTTTAACAGGGTGTTTCATCCATAAAGTTAATCGGCTATGGTTCTTTCAAAACGATCCCTAATCCACCCTGCCCGCTCGTGCCTTACGTGGCAGGCGGGTCAGACAGCTTCCAGCCAAAAATTTAATCATACCTGAAACTCCTTTGAAATCGATTTGTTTCAAAGGTCTAAAGGAACGACTCATGATATTCGGCTACTCCACCAACGCCTTTGTTAAATTCTCTCTCTTTGAATCTTTGGAAAAAATCGCTGTCTTGGGCTTTCGGGGCGTTGAGATCATGGGCGACCGTCCCCATCTCTACCCGCCGGACTTTGAAGCAGCGGATCTGGCGCGCATCAGAGGAATTCTTGACCAACACCATCTGAAAGTCACCAATCTCAACAGCTTTACGCTTTTCGCTGTGGGCGATACCTACCTGCCTTCCTGGATCGAGCCGGAGAAAGAACGGCGAGACATTCGCATCCGGCACACGCTTGACTGTTTGAAAACGGCCAAGGATCTGGCGTGTAAAAACATTTCCATCCCTCCCGGCGGCCCCCTGGATAACATGTCTCGAAAAGCGGCAGTGTCTCTGTTTCATCAGGGTCTGGAGCAGGTCATTCCCCTGGCCGAAGAACTTGAGGTGAATATCCTGGTAGAACCCGAGCCGGACCTGTTGATGGAAAATTCATTAGAGTTCAAATCCTTTATCAAAGAAGTCAGGTCTCCGATAGTTGGGCTCAATTTTGATATCGGCCATTTTTTCTGCGCCGGTGAAGATCCGTCCGTGGCCTTTGAAGACCTTTTTGAATGGGTGGGGCATGTACACCTGGAGGACATCGCCGCGACCAGGGTTCACCATCACCTCATCGCCGGACATGGCGTGATTCGGTTTCCGGATATTTTTAAAACCATGAACCGGTTGAATTATCAGGGAGACATCAGCCTGGAACTCTATCCCTATGTGGACACACCGGAATCAGCGGGCCGGGAAAGTCTCGAATATCTCCGCCCCATATTTGAAAAATCAGGCTTGAATATTCTGTGAGGTGGGCATTTTCAAGACGGAAAGGCGCTTCCGGCAGGAAATCGGGAGAGAAAAATGAAGTTACCAAAAATTGGTGATATTATAACCACAAAGGGAGCGTTAGAATTATGCCGACATTTTGACTTGGATTATCTGGTTGCACGTATTGAATCCGATCCGGAGCGCTATAGGGATTGGAAGTTCGACGGATGTTCGGGATTGCCGGATGAATTGATGGGCTTATTCACCGGATGCGATTGGGAAGATATCACTTATAAATGCTGTTTGCCCCATGACCTCTCCTACGGTTACGGTGAACTTGGAAATAAAATTGAGAGAAAACGGGTCGATACAAAATTTTACAGCGATCTTGTGACCAAAGCAGGTATGAGCGAGTGGGCCGCCGCCGCTTTTCTTGCCGCGGTTCGGATAGGCGGGGCGGAAGTATTCGGACTGTCATTTTCATGGGGATTTGCCTGCCGACGGCAAACACATCCGCGGTGAGAATGGGGATCGCCCATTCGCATTCGGAATAGCGTGGCCCGACCCCATTCGTTCCCCATTCCTGCACCGCCCGCCACTTATGGCCACGTTCGATGCTATAAATTGGTATTGACCTTGCCCATACAATGTATTACTATTACCGGTAATACTTATTATCGGAGGTCAAATTATGAGAGTAACCACAAAAGGTCAAGTTACAATTCCTCAGCACATTCGCGAAAAATTGGGGATAACCCCAGCAACAGAAGTTGATTTTGTCGAGGAAGGAGGCCGCGTATTTTTAGTGAAACAAAAAAGGAAAAAAGCTGTGACCCGCAAATTTGCAAAATTACGCGGCATTGCAACCGTCAAAATGACGACAGATGAGATTATGGCCTTAACTAGGGCAGATAGATGAATGGCCTTCTCGTTGACTCAAACGTTATTTTAGACATTTTCCTTGATGATCCTAATTGGGCTGATTGGTCTGAATCTGCTTTGGCAAATTATAGCGCTTACACAACGCTCTATATTAACCCAATAGTCTACACTGAAGTCTCTGTTGGTTTTGAAAAGATAGAGGAATTGGAGTCAGCTCTCCATAAAGGCGGATTCCAGATGTTGGAAATTCCAAAAGAAGCGCTTTTTCTGGCGGGGAAAGCTTATCTCAAGTATAAATCGGGCAAAGGAATCAAGAGATCGACTTTGCCCGATTTCTATATTGGGGCACACGCAGCTGTACTTGACCTGGAGTTAATTACACGAGATGTAACCAGGTACCGAACGTATTTTCCAACAATCCGTCTGATCTGCCCATAAAGAATATAAAGTCGCATCATCGAACAAGCCCTTGAACTCAGACTGGGTTTCGCCGGCGCTCATCCCAGCTGGTTAAGGGCGGCGGTCATTCGGCGGTTTTTGAAAAGGGATTTGAATTAAAGAAATCAATGAAATTGATAAAATTACAACTGAGTTAAAAAATTATTATACGCTCATTTAGGACTACAGTTGCCGGTATTGTTGCCTGAGTGCAAGATCTCCGATGACAAGTGCCGCCATACATTCGACGATTGGGACCGCCCGAGGAACCACACAGGGGTCGTGACGCCCTTTGGCTTCCAACACTGTTTTCCTTCCCTCGAAATCTGCCGTCATCTGCGGCAAACCGATTGTGGACGGTGGTTTGAATGCTGTCCGGAAGATAATCGGTTCACCGTTGGTAATACCCCCTTGGACGCCCCCGCTGAAATTTGTCGTGGTACCCAGCCTGCTTCCTTTTAAAACAAAAGGGTCATTGTGCTGTGACCCGAACATGTGAGTACCGGCGAAACCCGAACCGATTTCGAAACCCTTGGTCGAAGGTATGGAAAGCATTGCCTGGGCGAGTTTGGCTTCCACTTTATCAAATACCGGCTCACCCCAGCCCGGAGGCACATTTCGGCATACACATGCAATTACCCCACCGATCGAGTCATTTCTTTCCCGAACGTTGTCGATGAGTCGAATCATTTCATCTGCAGCAGGCGGATCGGGGCAGCGGACAATCGTTTGGTCAACATCTTCCCTTGAGATAACGTCCACAACAATAGGGAGTGCCTCAACTTCTCCGACAGATTGTACCCAGGCCACAATTTCTATACCGAATCTTTCATGCAAAAATTTATCGGCGATTGCACCGGCCGCAACACGACCCACAGTCTCGCGGGCGCTGGATCTGCCGCCGCCGCTGGCTGATCGGATACCGTATTTTATCTGATAGGTGTAATCTGCATGGGACGGACGCGGAATCGATCGCATGGTTTTATAGTCGTCCGGTCGCTGATCCTTATTGGCGACAAATAGGCCAATGGGCACTCCCAGTGT
Organism: Desulfobacterales bacterium; assembly: GCA_046484425.1. Classification (GTDB taxonomy): domain Bacteria; phylum Desulfobacterota; class Desulfobacteria; order Desulfobacterales; family UBA11574; genus UBA11574. The sequence goes on from JAWOIY010000003.1 coordinate 34,682, forward strand.
TTTTCCGTTTTCAACCCCGGATAAGATCATCACTCGATCGGCTTCTTCCCGCTTTGTCGTCAACTTGCTTTGCCCGGGTCGTCGACGATCAAGCTGCTTCTGGATATCTTCTTCGGAAAGATGTATGTTTGCAGGGCAGCCGTCAAGAACCGCCCCCACACCTTTGCCGTGGGATTCGCCGAATGTCGTTACTCTTAAAATGGTTCCGAATGTACTGGACATGTTAAAAAGCCTCTTATATTAAATAATTTGTAAGAGTTTAGCGTTTTGAAACCATTGCCGCTTCAGGTATGATTAAATTTTTGCTGAAAGAACTCAAAATAATTGAAAATTGACGATTGAAAAATGTAGATTTATGGTATCGCTCCGCTCTGGTTTTTTTATAATTGGAAGCAGTCCTAAAATTTTCAATCTACAATCTACAATCGTTTGTAGCTCTCTGGAAAGCGATTTCTTTCAAAGAACTAAACTGTAACAATGATTTTAAAAATTATCATGGATGTAATATTCTTCACTTTCAAACAGTTAGCATATGCGCTCGAAATCTTCAAATATTAAATTGATTGAAGTTTAATCCGTTTAATGATTTAGCATTTATTAGGATGGATTATTTCAAAAAGAATTGGTGCTTCTAAAAGGATTCAAAGGGTCAAGAGTTCAAAATTTAAAGGAGGAAAAACATGGATAAAAAATCGAAAGAGGAAAGAAGGCAAAAAGTTATTGATGTTTTAAACAAAGCACGGTCTATGGAGCTGTTTGCCATCATTCAATACATGAACCAGCATTATAATCTGGATGAAATGGATTATGGAGAGTTGGCGGGAAAGGTCAAACTTATTGCCATCGATGAAATGCGTCATGCTGAAATGTTCGCCGAGCGGATCAAGGAACTCGGCGGTGAACCGACCACGGAACCCGAAAAAAAAGTTTGGAAAGGGCAGAAGATCGAGGCCATTTTTCCTTTTGATGCGACGCTTGAGGATGATACGATCGACATCTACAACCAATTTCTTTTGGTTTGCCGGGATAATGGAGACAGTACAAGTGTGAAGCTTTTTGAGTCTGTCATTGATGAAGAGCAGATTCATTTTAACTATTTTGACGCCGTCAGCACCCACATAAAGGAACTAGGCAGTTCGTACCTTTCCAATATTGCGGGGACACCGTCTTCCACCGGTCTGGGGCCGAGCGGCTTTGTTGTCGGCGGGGGAGGTGAATAGTATTTAGTCCAGCATAGGAACCCTTTCCCTGAGGGCCGTGCCTTATGTGTTCAGGGGGCAGTCATTTCCCCTTCACTTCGGTGTCTCCGTCACTTGTATTTTCAGTGACTTAGCAGCGGTGGCATTCCTGCCCCCTCCGCGTTCTCCCGCGAAAAGCATGCGGGAGCCGCGGTCTCCCCCACTGCTAAATCACTGAAAATACGAAGCGACTCCGCCAAGGACGTTACGGGAAAACAACTGCCCCCCTGAACACATACAATACTTCGGCAGTTCATATGCCCTCACACCGGCGCTCTCCCTTAGAGGCAAGAGGGTGTGGACGGATGGGAAGCCCGTGAACAAGTGCATGTTCAAGTCTACCATGTGTTAAATGAATAGGAGTCGGGCGCTTCTTGAGATCGGTTGCAGAACATCGAGCGGACAGACCCAAAAACGGAGGAATATGTGGAAAAACTGAAAGGTTATCAGAAGAAATACTTGAAAGGGCTTGTGCACGACATGAAACCGGTTGTTTTTGTCGGGCAGAAGGGGATCTCCCCTACCGTAACCAAGGCTGTTGATGAGTCATTGGAAAAACATGAGCTGATCAAGGTAAAATTCATCGATTTCAAAGAAAAAGATCAGAAAAAAGAAATTGCCGGTGCCATTGAAAAAGAAACGGCATCCGAGTTAGTGGGGATGATTGGCCATATGGCCATTTTTTATCGTCGGCAGAAGGATCCCGAAAAAAGAAAGATCAATGTTCCGAACCGGTAGGATGATAGAAAGCGTTATGGACGGAAAGGATGGAAATACAAAAATGATTATCACAACCACCCCCAATATTGAGGGGAAGAGAATAACCGAATACCTTGGTGTGGTAACCGGCGAAGCGATTATGGGTGCTAACTTATTCAGAGATCTTTTTGCGGGTATTCGGGACATTGTCGGCGGCCGTTCCGGTGCTTACGAAAAGGAGTTGAGGAAAGCCAGAGAAGTTGCATTCGAAGAAATTGAGACGGCGGCCCGCAATCTTGGTGCGACTGCAATCGTAGCGGTCGATATCGATTACGAAGTTCTGGGGGAAAAAAGCGGGATGTTAATGGTCAGTGTAAGCGGGACGGCAGTTCGGGCTGAATGAATTCTCCAAAAACCCCATCAAAATGCCGTAAAGCCGCTGCGGGTGATTCCGGCATTGGATGATGGATTGACAAGGGGTTGGGATTATTCTATTAAGATTTCATCCTGCTAATGCCATATCAAAACAAAAGAGAGAGGAGGAGTACAGGCCAAGAGGAAGATTCGTCGATGGATATTTTTTATTTCCATAGAAAGAAAAACGTTGTTCCTGCAGGACGAAAAATCCCTTTTATAATTGTATTTTCAGTCCTGTTTCTCTTTGGATGCAGTCATATCCCCGAAACACCGGCTCCCAAACCTACCTCGCCGATTTCGCTGCCAACAGTCGATTACACCATTCAGGTGGGTGCGTTCTCAAATATGGATAACGCCGTGCGATTTACCGAAAAATTACGCGAACTGGATTTAAATGCCTATCATTTTTTACATCATTCGGGGCTATACAAGGTTCGTTTCGGTAATTTCCCATCCAGAAAAGCCGCTTTCGATGGGGCACAAGCGCTTTTGTCCAAGGGAATTATCGACAACTTCTATATTGTTTCTCCAGAGAATTATTTAATAGATAATTTGAAAGATAAAATAATACAAACGGCAGACAGCTTCATCGGTGTACCTTACCGGTGGGGCGGCGAGTCCGTGGAAAAAGGGTTTGACTGCAGCGGTTTTACGATGACGGTATACCAGTTGAACGGATTGGAACTTCCCAGATCGTCCCGAGCGCAGTGGAATGCAGGTACGTCCGTAAGAAGAAGTGAGCTTGAAAAAGGAAATCTGGTATTCTTCCGTACCACCAGCAGCAGAATTTCACATGTCGGGATATATGACGGAAACGGACGATTTATTCATGCGCCCGGAAAAGGAAAAAGCGTGAGAAGGTCGTCCCTGAATAGCCGGTATTATAAAGCGCGTTACGCAGGGGCAAAGACTTATTTTTAATTCATTTGGATAAAGATGTTTTGCGACTGAGGATCGGATGGAATTGTTTATAGTTTTCTGGATCGCAAAATCATGATGATGAGCCAGACCGCAAGGAAGGTGGCAACTACATAGCCGGTCATCCCCAAGATCGCCGTAAGGGGAATCTCCTCTATACCGAAAAGATCGACCGTGAGTGAAAAGATGTGCTGGGGTGCATTCAACACCATTGCGCCGGCAATGAGAGAAGCGGAGATGATGATACCAATGATCACGCGGTTAATGCTTTTTACGAGCTGTGTGTTGGTGTCCTGAAAACCGGTGTGCCGGAGTTCGATCCGCTGCTTGCCCTTGGCGGTTTGATCGAGAATATCATGAACAAGCTTTGGCATCACTTTCATGTGACCACCCATGGCCAGCGTGTCTTTTCGAATATTTCTCAGGAAACTTTTTGACATGTAACTGCGTTCAAGCAGCTCTTTGGCATACGGTTTTGTTACTTCCAGGAGGCTGGCGTCGCTTCCCAAGATCTTGCCGAGTGCTTCCGTCTGAATAAAGGTCTTAAAGAGGAGCAAAAGGTTCCTCGGCAAACGGATTTTGTGCTTGTATACCAGATGAATGAGCTGGTCATAGACTTCTTTAACCGAGACAGTTTTCAGACTCCGACCATAAAAAGGTTCACTCGTATCCATAAGATCCCTGCGGAAACTCTTGAGGTCCATGGTTTTTTCATCGATGAGTTCGGCATCCAGCAACGCTTCCATTACCAGATCATAGTCGTGCTCGGCGTAGCCCAGAAAGAGATTTGCAACGTAATGCATGGTTTTGTCGTCCAGATATCCCGTGATGCCGAAATCCACCAGACCGACGCGACCGTCGAACATGACGATGGTATTCCCGGAGTGGGGATCTGCATGGAAAAGCCCGAAATCCATCAATTGGCGGGAAAAGGAACGGAGTCCAATCATGGCGATTTCCTTCGGATCGATGCCGTGCGCCTTGATGGTTTCCACCTGGTCCATTTTAATTCCCGGGATATGTTCCATGGTCAGGACCGATTTGGTGGTGTAATCCCAATAGACCTCGGGAATGTGGATTTCATCCACCTGTTTGAAGTTTTTGGCAAACTTCTCGATATTTCCGGCTTCGATAACCATGTCGAGTTCTTTGAATATGATCCGTTCAAATTCTTTTACCAGATTGAGAACGCCGATGACGCGTGCGATCTCAAAAGTTTTTTCAGCCCGTTTCGCAAAGGTGTACATCAGGCGAATGTCTTTTTTGATTTCCTTGTCGATTCCCGGCCGGACAACCTTGACGGCCACCTGTTCTCCGCTGAAAAGTTTTGCCAAATGAACCTGCGCCACAGAAGCGGCAGCCATGGATTCCCGTTTAAACTCAGCGAAAATGCCTTCCAGAGGACGTCTGAGTTCTTTCTGGATGATATCCCGGATTTGGTTGAAAGGCACCGGCGGTACCTGGTCCTGAAGTTTTGTAAATTCTTCAATGTATTCGGGTGGGAAGATATCGGCACGGGTGCTGAACAATTGGCCGAGCTTGATAAAACTGGGGCCGAGTTCTTCTAAAACGAGCCGGACACGGCGGGGGGAAGGAAAGCCGTTTTGAGCCATCCATTCCTTTTCTTCTTTCTCAATGGGCTTTATTTCCGTTTTTTTGAAAAGCCTTTCGGCAATATTTCCAAAGCCGTGTCTGAGCAGAATCCGGATTATTTTTCCAAGCCGCCAGTATTCTTTCACACTGTTTTCTCCTGAAATATGAGATTTCGAAACTGAGATCCTAAATGGATGTTTCACCAGTCAGAAAGATTCGGGAACAAAACATTTGAGCCGATGGTAAATCCTGACTGTCGAAGAGACGTCGTACTTCAATTGGAATTCTGAATAACGCCGTTCCTGTACGGTTTAAGCACGCCTCCGGTGAAGAACATCAAATATGCGTTAATTTACAAAAAAATTAACTGGTTAGATTTTTGAAACAAATCTGTTTTTAGAAAGCTTCAGGCTTCCTCGTTCTCAACCTCACCAACCTTCGGCCACTTTTTAATGATTTCTTTCAGTTTTTCGGGATCCGCAATATACCGCTCGAGGTAACCGCAATCCGTACAGACATAATTGTCAAGGGCGGCAATGGAAACGATGCTGATGGGTATGCTGTTGCTGCCGAAAGGACCGCTTTTCGGCAATATATCAACTCCCGCATAAATTTCTTCAGATCCGCATTTGGGGCATTTTCCTTGTTTCAAGATTACACCTCCTTACCCGGCAAGCCGGAAATCCAAATATCCTGTATTAGTGCATCAAGCAACGGTATTTGTCAAGAAAGTAACCATGGCATCATCGCCGTTCTTCAATAATCAAAATCTCAGACCCTTGATGAAAAAATATATTCCCACAAAAATCATCAGCACTGAACCGATTTTGTAAATTATTTCTCTTGATTTCAACCAACGCGAACCGGTAAGCCTGGCGACCATTAAGAGCGCGGGAACGGTTCCGATGCCGAATGCGGCCATCAATCCCATGCCGGCCAGAAGCGCTTTAAAAGAATTTTGAATCTCCATGCCTAATCTTGCCGCCGATATCAAAGCCGTATACACCGGCCCGCAGGGCAGAAGGCCGAGCAGCAACCCAAGGGGTAGAAAAGCTGCTGTGGATTGTATGCCGGACAATTTGCGGAAACTCCGGGAAATTATTCCTTGGGGGCGGTAATAATCACCGAAAATACGTCCCATGGGAATCCATCCGCTCATGCCCAGACCCATGACGATGATAACGAGACCCGCAAAGATCATGACCCCTTTCTGTATCCCGCCGATGCCCGTGGTTATTCGGGTGAAAGTACCGGTAGCGCCCATAATTCCGCCGAGAACGACATAGGTTGAAATCCGGCCGAGATGATACAGCAGGTTCGAGGCCATCACCTTTTTGGGCTTTAAATTAAGAGAGAAGGAAACAACAATGGGACCGCACATGCCGATACAATGTCCGAAACCCACGAAAAGACCGGTTGTGAAAAAGGCAAGGTACAGAGTTTCAATAGATGACATCGAAAATAAACTCCACGGAACCTATATCCGGAACGGTGACGGCTGCTTCCCAAATTCTTTTTCCGCTGGGACATCGAATGATAATGCCTGATCCCGTATAGACCCCTTTCCCGATAGATTTAAGGGTCACCCGGTTGGGGCCCATTTTCATGCCGGGCATTCCAAGGTCAATATAAGGCGCGGATACCGGTTGTTTCCCGGTCAGGGTTATCGTGAAATTCAGGTCTTTCATGGCCTTTACCGGTTTGGGATTGATATCGAGAATGACATCCGTGTCCCGAAGGCTCTGGGTGCACGTGCCGTGATGGACATCGCAATTTATAATCTTGGCATGATCCGTTGCTTCCGCTGCAACCGTAAGGATAATGACAGAGAAAAAAAGCATGACGATCAATAACCCGCTGAGTATTCGTATAATCTTCTGTTGAAACCTTGCCTGGATATCATACGGCTTTTTTTTATTATCCGGATGGTCCATGTTTTCCTCCGTGTCAAAAGGGTTGATGAAGTTGATCTTAACCTGTCCCGAATTGCGGGAGTCAGAGATAGATGGCTCTGCCTGAAGAACCGTTGGAAGAGTTTGAAGTGAGCAAAAGTTTAAAGTGAGCTAAAGTTAAGGAATTCTGCCAATTATATAAAACCACCGGAGCGAAGCGACTCCATAACTTTAGGCACTTTAGATCACTTTAGACACTTTTAATTTGAACGGCTTTAAGTAATACAGGCCCTTCCAGGGGGTTATATTAAAGCCGGGTCCTCTGGGCCAGGGTTCTTTACTGCCATTGTTGATTATTTGCAGCTTTCAGAATTTATACTCATATTATGCGATTAAAGACGCTTCAAGCTTTATTTTTCCGAATAATTCCCAAAAATTTTGAAAGCAATTCATTCTCTGAAACTTGCTGAAAGGATCTCCGGTACTTAATTTAATATTACTTGATACTTAAAAGTCCCTTTGTTATGGTGGCCCCTAAAAAAATCCAAGCTTTTAACCTGGATGAACGCTGCGAGAAATTGATGAAACGAAAAAAATGGCTCGATGACTACGGCAAAGAGAATCGAACAGGAGACGCACGGCAATCTCAGAAGACGGCTTATTTCGGTTACCGGAAGGTTCCCGAAAATGAAAAGTCGCAATGGGTTCTGCGACATTTCAATTCGGTGGCCAAAAGGTACGATTTGATGAACACGCTGTTGAGCCTCGGTATACACCATTTTTGGAAGCGCACCGCCGTAAGGATAATGGCCCTGAACCCCGGAGACCGGGTGCTGGATGTTTGCGGCGGCACCGGCGACCTTGCGATTTTGGCGGCAGGGGCCGTGGGCAGGTCCGGTCAGGTGATTGTTTATGACATCAACCGGGCCATGATTGAGGCCGGGGTGAGCAAGATAAACGCGTCCGCATCAGTAGAATGTGTCTGGTTTGTTCAAGGGGATGCCGAACGCATATCTTTCCCGGACGGGTATTTTGATGCCGCCATGGTCGGTTTCGGAATCCGCAATGTGACCCATATGGATCAGGGATTCAGGGAGATGTGCCGCGTGCTGAAGCCCGGCGGGAAAATGATGTGTCTGGAATTTTCGAAACCGACATCGCCGTTATTCCGGTGGCTGTACGATATTTACTCATTTCATGTGATGCCTGCGCTCGGCGGGCTTATTGTGGGATCAAGCAAGGCATACATGCACCTTACCGAATCGATACGAACCTTTGCGATGCCGGATGAGCTTACAGCCCTTTT
>JAWOIY010000017.1:0-6951 GCA_046484425.1 Desulfobacterales bacterium
TGGTTTCGTAAAAAGTCAATATTGCTCGCTCCGTGACCATTTGGGGGCGTTTCCATCGGTTCCGCTAAATTTCAAGAACTCGGCGCAAGCGCCTCAAACAGCTTGAAATTTTTAACGCTTCACCGCTTGAAACGCTGATTCCCCAAATGCTCAAATGTCGCTCACAAAAGACTTTTTACAAGTTTGTCAAGCATAATATTTTCATATTCTTTATCTTCAGGATCGATCTTGTCTCGAATGTACAGATCAAAGACTGCTTGGAGAACATCAACATCTTCCTTCTTCATGTTTGCAAGGGAAACCCTTTTTTCCAGAGGCATTTCAGAGAGAATCTCATCTACGATCTGAAAAATGGCATCTTGAGATGGTTTCGTCATTTCACGACCTTCAATGTATGTGTTCCCTTGAGTCTTTCCCACAGAGCTTTCAAGATAACAAATGTGGCTTCCTCTTCATTATACAAAGGCTCTTCTGACATAGCTCTGCAATCTGCTAACAAATCCTTATTTTCATGCCATACACCAAAGGCATTTTTAAAATATACACTTAACTTTGGATGAAGGCCAACCAGTTCGTCTAAATTCATCTTAGCTATTTTCGTCTTACTTTTCAGATCTAAATCAGAGATCATTCTATCAACAGCTTCATCAACCGTCTTGGAGGGCATGGGAAGCTTATCAATCAACTCCTTCCTATCATAGTCAGTCAGATGTACACCGGATTTAGCATGTACAAGACTTAGCAATATAACTCCCTCAATAATGGAAACTGTGTTTTTGTATATATCAGAATCTTCACTGGTTCTTGAACCAGTTGCATTTAGCACTTCAATGTCATTTTCTATGATCCATGAATTTATCTTGGAAGATGCCATAAAAGGAGGGGTTTCATTTAAATCAATGTGAAGGCATGGCCGATTATGTTTTTCTGTCATCTTTTGACTATAATCAGCACCACCGGCTAAATTTCCATGTGAGATTATAACTGTGCCATCAGAATCGATCACGTTCTGCTCAATTTTTTCTTTAACACCGGCAATGGGCATCTCCTTCAATTTGTATTTATCCGGTAATATCCCAATCTGGGTTTTACGGCCTTTCTGAATCCAGCCACCATAGGGAAAGTTGTATTTTATGGCTGCATCAAGTGCAGCCTGATCTGCACCAACTTGACCACCTGATATGATTTTTTTAAGCATTATCCTTTTTCTGATATTCAGCCTGTACTCGTTTTATCTTTGTAAAAACTTCTCATTGGTGATGAAACCCTTCTCCATAAGGAGGTGAGTTGATGATTCAATCAGTATCGAATTTGCCATTAAAAGTTCATGAAACCTTCCCCTTCTTTTGGATCGAGTTGTTCAGCCATCTGTTGTCCTTTCGTGGTTCAAAGGTTTTGTGATGACAACAATATAATATAATGATGCCGTCAGGTCAAAAATAAATAACCGTTAGCCGACAATCCCACAAATAACAATTGCACAAAAATATGTGCACATGCCCTGAAAAATGTGCACACATATCCCTTCAGAATGGAGATATCCTTTTCCATGAATATATCCTTTTTCCTCTAACCTTCTGGAATTGATATCTTTTAACAGTTTGCTGTCAACTATTAAACATTCTGGCATGGATATTGGGTTATATGGATGGAAATTCTTACAGGAGTGATCTTATGCCAGTAAAGAGATAATCCGTCCACCGTCAATCTCCTTATTCAATTTTGCTTTATGAATTATTTAATCAATATCTGTGCCAATTAAGCTGACCAGATAAACATCATCCTAACTGAATGAAATCAAATATTTTTGAGAGAATTTCTTACCTGATGGTTTAAGAAAGGAATAATGATGTTGCACAGATTACAGGGAATTGGTGCACAGTAAAATGTTCATAATTATGGGAATGGTTTTGATCTTCAGAATAATTTTAATTGATTAATTTGAAATTAAAACAAATTCTTGTGTGTTATGAGATAATGTCATACTTTAATCCGATGCACCGTGTAAAAAGGCGGGCCAGGATATCCATTGGCAGGATGTTTCAGGAAAATAATTCGATTATTCTTCACGAAACTTTCTAACATCCAGTTTCAGCCCTTTTCCCTTCAAAACCATGAGGGTGGATGTTCCGTGAGCAATCAGATTTTTGTTTTCATCGAACACTTTTGCTTCTGAATAACTGATGGTACTATGGATCTTCAGTCCAATTTATAATGCAATTGTAATGATATACAGATATTTTCTGGAGTCAGGGTAAAAGGTCATGTTTTGAAGGTTATTGATTCGTTGAATCCAAATTCTTTTCTTTCTTCGGTTTAAACTTCCTGAGAATTTCCCAAACCGGCAAAGCTGCCAACCCGGCAACAACGCCGGCTATATAACTGGGTATTATCACGCTAAATGCCGACTTCCAAAATGCGCTTATTATAAAACTTGTCACCAGCATCACTAAAACTGTTATAAGAAGTCGCTTCCAAAAAACCATAGTTACCCCCAGATGCTTATCAATTCAAACACAATCATGAAATTAAAGTTTATATTCAAGATCAGTTCGTTCACCTTGTCAAAACAGCAACCTCAAATGAATCTATATAAATTACACTTGTCGCATAATCCATAAAAAAAAGCAAAAACGCAAACCTTCCAAAATGGATTTGACCCTTTGATTTGCAAAAACACAATAATTTGAAATTACGCCGGGTATTAATGAACTGCTGTTTCAAAATATTAAAATTGACAGCTGCATAGTCACAAGTTAGTTTGCTTCGCTCACAATTGGAATGATGGAACAATGGAATACTGGAATGTTGGGTCTTTTTTTGCATCGCATTGAAAAAAATTATGATTTATGAGATAAACCCATCATGAGTCGAAAAAATATCAATAGAGGTTTTAAAGTTGAAAATACATTGCTTAAAGGGAAGTGGCATAAACCAGGAACCATTAAAAGATCTTTAATTTCACCAATTGTAGAATTTCCGAGGGGGTAATTTATGGGCCTGCTAACTGTAGATACAGAAAAATGTGAACGTAACGGTATTTGTGCGGAAGTTTGCCCTGCAAGAATCATCGAATTTAAAGACAAAGACGCGTTCCCTACCCTTGTCGATGGCGGAGATAAATTGTGCATCAGATGCGGACATTGTGTGGCTGTTTGTCCACATGGGGCCATGTCTCATGTTATGATGAAATCAGAGGAGTGCTCACCGATAAATAATGACTGGCTGTTAGGCCCGGAACAGGTCGAGCACTTTTTACGCTATCGAAGGTCCATAAGGACTTACAGGAAAAAACAGGTGGAGCGGGAGGTTCTGACTAAATTAATTAATATTGCACGATATGCCCCTTCCGGACATAACTTTCAACCTGTCAAATGGCTGGTTATATATGAACGGGATGAGGTCCAGCGGATAGCCGGGTTTGTTATAGATTGGATGCGCCATTTAATCAAAGAAAGTTCCCCGCTTGTTAAAGCCTTGGACCTCAATCGGGTGGTTTCTCTTTGGGAGGGAGGTAATGATCCCATATGCAGAAATGCGCCGCATGTTATCGTTGCTCATGCCCATAAAGATGATAGATCTGCTCCGGCTGCCTGTACGATTGCCCTCACTTATTTAGAACTGGCTGCTCCGTCTTTTGACCTCGGGACATGTTGGGCCGGTTACTTCAATACAGCAGCAGCCTCATGGCCGCCGATGCAAAAGGAACTTGGATTTCCTGCAGGAAATATAAACTTTGGAGCAATGATGGCAGGGTATCCAAAATTTAAATATCAAAGACTGCCGCTTAGAAAGGATGCCGAGATACTGTGGCGATAGATTCTAATACCCTAAATGAGCGCAAACAAAATCGATAGATTCCCTGCTGATTTCATGTTCGAACTCACAAAATATGAATTTAAAGGCATCGGCCGCCTGCTTGACGACGCGCTGGAAGCAGTCGAAAAAGAAAATCCCAAGCTCAAGGGCGTGCTGGAAAAGGACTATGCCCGCAAGCAGATTGACCCGGCCCTGCCAAGCCTGATCGATGAGATCGCCAATATTCCCTTTCAGCATCAGGGAACTATCTGTTCAGTGCGACATGAGTGTCCACAGCGTACAACACCACATTAACAAGCTTAAGGAGATCGGCTTCATCCGGCATGTGGGGCCGACCAAGGCGAGGCGGTGGCAGGTGGTTGATGATCGGTTGGATGCATCGGGCGGCGGCAGAATTGGGGGTGGGGATGATTGATTGGTGAGGCAATCTCTCTCGAACGCTAAAAACGATGTCGCAATATGGAATTGTTGATTTAGTTTAGCATAACAAATCCATTAAACCTGTAGTTAAAGCGACTGACTTTAAAGTTGAATTTGGGATCAATTTTTCTGCTCTCTAATATTCAGGATTTATGCAATCACGAAAACACGAAAAATCGAAAGCACGAAAGAAATCTGATATCTGGCCCCTGATCCCTGACATCTGACCCCTGACCTCTCGTATGAAACTAGGCCTTCAGAAGTTTCTTTTTTGATCAAACTGGGTGCTTGCGCCCAGCGGCGGGGCTGACATCTGACCTCCGACTTTTGACCTTCGCCCCCTGCCCCTGATATCATCCTTGACATGTTAAGTTAACTGTGCGAAAAATCATTTAATTTCAAGATGATCGCTTTAACCTTAAACAAATAAAGAGGACGTGCGATGGATACAATGACCCCATTTCTCAGATAGAGATGGGGTTTTTTATGAATGGGCTCGGGTTTTGCAGTTTAAAAAAACCGCGAATTCTGTTCGAAAGCACCCAAAGCACTAATTGGGGAAACTTTAAAACTTAAGATGTCCCGGAGATTCACAGAACAATTGCTATCAGGATCATATAATGAAATCGGAAAAAATCACCCTCTCTCAGCTCGAATCCTTCCTCTTTAAAGCTGCCGATATCTTACGTGGCAAGATGGACGCCTCGGAGTTCAAGGAATTCATTTTCGGGATGCTCTTTCTTAAGCGCCTGTCGGACGAATTCGACCGCAAGCGCATGCAGCTCAAAAATACGGACTTTGCCCACTTAAACGGCCAGCAAGCTCTGTTAAAAGAACTCCTTGAAGAAAAAACATCCTATGGCGAGACCTTTTTCGTCCCGCCCCGCGCCCGCTGGCATGAGTCGTGGATCGATGAAAACGGCGATGAGGTCCCTCCGCTCAAGCACCTCAAGCACGACATCGGCAATATGCTCAACAAGGCCATCGCCGCGGTGGAAGACGAAAACGACGCCCTGGCCGGAGTGCTGAAAAATAACATCGATTTCAATGCCGTCAAAGGCAAGACCAAGATTCCCGACCAGAAGTGGAAGGACCTGCTCGACCACTTCAACCAGCCCCAATTTGTCCTGGTCAACGACAATTTCGAGTTTCCCGATCTGCTCGGCGCGGCCTATGAATACCTGATCAAGTTCTTTGCCGACAGTGCGGGCAAGAAAGGCGGCGAGTTCTACACCCCCGCCGAGGTCGTGCGGCTGCTGGTGCAGATCACCAAACCCGAAGCAGGCAATGAGATCTACGACCCCACAGCCGGTTCCGGTGGCTTTCTCATTCAGTCCCACCAGTACGTCGAGGAGCAGGGACAGGACCCCAACGATCTGGCCCTTTACGGACAGGACTCCAACGGCACGGTCTGGTCGATCTGCAACATGAACATGATCCTGCACAACATCACCCGTTTTACCATTGAAAACGGTGACACCCTGGAAGATCCCCTGATTTTGGAAAACGGCCAAATCCGAAAGTTCGACCGCGTTCTTGCCAATCCGCCATTCTCCCAGAATTACAGCAGGGCTACCCTGAAGTTTCCCAATCGCTTTCGCGAATGGTGTCCCGAGACCGGCAAGAAGGCCGATCTCATGTTCGTCCAGCACATGCTGGCCAGCCTCAAATCAGATGGACACATGGCCACCATTATGCCCCACGGTGTGCTCTTTCGGGGCGGCAAGGAAAAGCTCATTCGCGAAATCTTCATCGAGGATGATGTGATCGAGGCCATCATCAGCCTGCCGCCCGGACTTTTTTACGGCACCGGCATTCCCGCCTGCGTGATCGTGGCCAACAAAAATAAGCCCGACGCCCTGCGCGACAAGGTGCTGTTTATCAACGCCGACCGCGAATACGCCGAAGGCAAGGCCCAAAACAAGCTGCGCCCCGAAGACATCGAGAAAATCGATTTCGTCTTTACCCACAAACGGGAGTTGCCCAAATACAGCCGACTGGTCGACAAGGCCGAGATCGTCGAGACTCATGACTACAACCTCAATATCCGCCGCTACGTGGACAACACCCCCGAGTCGGAGCCGGAAGATGTGCAGGCCCACCTCATCGGCGGCGTACCCGAGGCCGAGGTTCAATCCAGACAGGCCGACTTTGCCAAATTCAGTGTTCAATCCGCCACGCTGTTTCAGGCCGAACGGCCCGGCTATCTCTCTTTTGTTCCGGAAATCGATGCCAAACCAGACATCAAGACCACCCTCGAAGCTGCTCCCGGACTCAACAAAACCCTCAGCACCCACCAAAATTACCTGGAAGCTTGGTGGGCCGTGGCCCGCGATGACTTCGCACAATTGCGCCATGCTAAAAACGGGGGCAAAAAGATGCCCGAGGTCCGCCTTGAATTGCTTACCACCTTAAAGGATAAGCTCATCCCCTTATCCGTGCTGGACGAATTTAAAAGCGCCGGGGTCTTTGTCAACTGGTGGCAGCAGATTCGCTACGACCTCAAGACCATTGTCTCCACCGGCTGGCACCACAGTCTGATTCCTGACGACTATCTGATTGCCGCCTTTTTCCAGGCCGAAGCCGATGCCATCGAAGCCCTCGAAGCCCGGATCAGCGAGGCTCAGAGCGAACTGGCCGAAGCCGTGGAAACCGCCCAGGAAGTCGCCACTTCCCGTTCGCGGATGGCAAACCTGTCCCTCTATCCGGGGG
>JAWOIY010000043.1:0-11575 GCA_046484425.1 Desulfobacterales bacterium
TCGATCGGATAAAACCATAATATCTTGTTCCGCCAGATCTTTGGCCGTTTTTGTCATTTCAGGAATCAGCGTTTCTTCAATGGTGTTACGAAGATCTTGTAGATTTTTAAAGCTTCGGTGAAGGCTGAGATACCAGGCACGTTTATCTTGTGTTTCACTGGGCGACAAGGTTGTTATGGGGCGCGATTGGATGACGTACAGCGTATCATTTTTAATTGTCCATTGGTTTACCCCTCTGATTCTTAATCTTTTCACGATCTGGAAGATGTCAATGTGGGTTGATGGGATGGTTAATAACAGGTAAATCCTACCTATTTAAAAAAAAGGTCCTTAAAATTTCATCTAAGCCGTGAAAAAATAGCTGTTGATGTTGAGCAGGTCGTTGGCCTTTTAGTGCGTCACATGGATCAGTTTGTCAGTTTCGAATCCTAAGTCTTTTGACTTATTTATCAATTCAAATTTTTCAATATTCTTTAAGACGAATTGGAAACTTAATATGTGTCCAATTTAGATTTATGGATGGACACTAGTTCATTTTTTCAAAATTGGAATGTTGGAACTCATAAAATATTGAGAACAAATGTATTTCTGAAAGGACATCAAGTCAAGCTTACTCCTAAATTTTCACCAGATCGTTTTGCCTGAAGAAAAAATCGTAAGTGTTGACACGGTGCGCTTCCCCGCGAACATGTCCTGTAAACTTATACCTAAGATCAGCGTTTCAAATTTTTAAAATGGTTAATTTAACAATATTTTTAAAGTGTTCTGACATTTTGAATTTTTGTCATTTGACATTTGGACTTGTTTCGGTTTTCGATATTCGAATTTCGGATTTAAGTCACCGCCTTGCCGAATATGGCAATGGATTGACATTATGGAAAATCACTTTCAAAAGACCTGTCTATTAACCTTTTCATTTGCTTCGAACGTAAGATTTTACAAAATCCCACGATTCACGTCGGTTCTTAAAACGAATTTTTGAATATATTGTCTTGCAATCTTCAAATTCCAGACGGTCAACGAGTCTATTGACCAGAGCTTCGTCCAAACTGTGAGGCGTCGGATTACTTTGGTCCGGAAACATTTCTTCTGTTTGTATCAGCTGGGTATAGATCAGGCTTCTTGCAGCCAACAAATCGGCAACGTCTTCTTTGATCGGTAGATTCAGAGCATAATACAAAGTGAGAATATCTCCGGGTCCCATGTTGCGTCTTTTACATTTGAGTTTTTTGAAAACCGGTTGCATCAGATAAGCAACCTGTATTTTCTCATTGCCTTTGAAGTCTTTTAAAAGGTATCGGTAAAGAGGATAATGGATGTAACCAGTTTCAACAAAAATTTTCTTCGTTGTATCCAGTATTGCAATTGCTCTGGCTCTCATTATTGACCGCAGCTTTGAACGTTGGGCATCCGAAGTTGCAAACGCTTTTACGGATTCAATCACCTGATTAAAATCTTTTTCGATGCTACGGGCATAATAATTGATCAAAGCACCGGTTGCAGATTTTTCCGCCAAATAGACGGCTTTCAAATGGGCAATATTTAAGACTTCCGCCGGTGTTCTGCCTTGGGCAAAATATTCATGGATTTCGAGAAGTCTTTCTAAATAAGGTTCAACCTGCAACAGCTTTTTTCCCTTTTGGTGAAGCCTTCTGGCCTCTTTACACATCAAACGCTCAAATTCGGGGAATCCAATGTCAATCTCCATCAAATAGTCATCAATGGAGAGATCACCATCGAGCATGTCTGCGAATTTTGGATGCGGAGGTTCTTCCAGAACAATGATCTGGTGTTGCTCCATCTTCTGGCGGGCAAAAGGTATGATTTCAGCGCGATGAGGTAAAAAACCAATAGTGATCATAGATGCTACCCATAAACGTTGCAAGTGACAGTGAAATCTAATCATAAACATCTTATCAATAATTTCAAACCACTTTCTCTTGGAAAAATCACATTAGATAGACAGAAAACCATGTTTCTTTTTGACTTTGTCTTTTGGTGGAAATAGTATATGGTGATGCTTTAAACCCTATCGCAAAGGGATTTTTGCGCCCCATTCAGCGTTTCGGAAACTCTGGAAGTTAGGAGGTGTTTCAATGAAAACATGTAATCTGTCCGATTTTATGAAAGCACTCACTCCCTGGCTTGACGATGATTATATTCGTAAGGCCTACGTGGATGACAACGGCCATTTTGTTTTGCTGTTTATGGATGGCGTAAAAAATGTCTACCACATTGAAGACTGTGAAATATTCCAACTAAAGGCGATACTTGAAGACCTGGAAAAGAAAGGTGTTCCTGTCGAATTGTCCTGTTAAGTATTCTTGTGAGTTTTTGACGCAAATCGCCCCCAAATGTTTCAATAAATCAAAATTATCACATGATCATATCTTGTAAATAAAGGATAGGGCAAGTGACTTCAGCAGAAACATATTAGAAAGCAGTGGATGCCGAGGTGGCGTTTTCCGACGTGACGAACCAGCGTCTCAGCGAATTATGGAAAAAACGTCCCTTGCTTCTTGTTTTTCTTAGACACTTTGGTTGACCATTTTGCCGTGAGCAAGCGGTGCAGTTGCATCGCTCGAAAACACAATTTGAAGATAATGGCTTTCAGGTCGTTCTTGTTAGTCTGGGAAATCCCGATCGGGCGGAAGCGTTTAAAAAGCAATTTTCTTTATCATTTCCTATAATCTACGATCCTGAAAAAAAACTGTATCAGACATATGGCCTTGGAAGAGGTTCTGTTACCAGTCTGGCATCACCGGCCCTTTTGTTTAAAGGGTTGAAAATCCTGTCACGGGGACACACACCGGGCGTGCCACAGGATGATGTTATGCAGATGCCCGGTGTATTTCTAATAGACACTTCCGGAAATATTCGTTACGCCCACTATTCAAAAGACCCTTCTGATAACCCAACCATTGAAACCTTGCTGGCATTAAAGGATATCTTTTAGGAAAAAGTGCCTATGAAATGATGATATTGGTTTAAAAATAAAAACCTGTTCGAACTAAACCTGTTGTGATAATGATCGATTTAAGGCTTGATCCGGTGACCAAAAAGGAACTTTTTGATCAGTGAAATACTGTAATCAGTGTGTGTCCAAAGGGGCTTATGGCATTCCCCAAGGTGATGACCGGCCGCGGTTCATAAGTGACAATTGTCAGACCATCCATTACCAAAATCCCAAATTGGTGGTGGGCTGCATTCCCTTATGGGAGGACCGTTTGTTGATGTGTCGGCGCGCCATACAACCGCGTTATGGGAAATGGACCATTCCCGCAGGTTTTCTTGAAATCGGCGAAACCGTGGAAGAGGGTGCAATACGAGAGACCTATGAGGAAACCGGTGCAAAAGTTGAGATCCTTAAGCCATATGCCCTTTACAATCTTAGCTTTATCGGCCAGGTCTATCTGATTTTTTTGAGCCGAATCGAGGATTTAAATTTCCGGGTCGGTTATGAAAGCTTGGAGGTCCGGCTGTTAGAAGAACATGAGATTGTCTGGGAAGAGCTGGCTTTTCCTGTGATCCGCGAAGTTCTTCAACTGTATTTTAAGGATGCTTCAAAGGGAATCTTCAACTTTCACATAGCTGATATAACACCAGAAATGAATCAAAAATTTATGGCAATACGATAACATATCCGGTTGTCGCTCTGAAAGAGATGTAAAAAAGGGGGAAATAAAATGGCCATCGTGTTTAACGCAGATGAGATTTTTGAAATGGCAATCCGCATTGAAAACAACGGTGCCGCCTTTTACCGGAAGGCCGCGAGTTTACAATCCGATACCAAAAATCAAAAATTTCTGGAAAACCTTGCCAACATGGAAGATCAGCACCAGAAGATATTCACCGAAATGCGAACGATCCTTACCGATAAGGAAAAAGGCCCGAAGGTGTTCGACCCTTATGACGAGGTGTCTCAGTATCTTGCCGCAATGGCGGACACCATGGGTGGAGAAGGGAGTCCTTCTGTTGCCGATTCCCTCACCGGAGATGAAGCCCTTGAAGAGATACTTCACATAGCCGTGGGGCTTGAGAAGGACTCGATTCTATTTTATCTGGGGATCAAAGATTTGATACCTCATAAGTCCGGACAAAATCGGATCGATGAGATCATCAAAGAAGAGCGCAGACATGTGGTTCAACTTTCGAACCTGCTTGAAAAATTGAAATCAAAATAAATCCGTTTTGGGTTTAACGTCACCCATAGTTCTAAACCATTGCTCGGCAACCTATATTTGTGGTGATGGTTGATATTTTGTGGGGCGTTTTTCTCTGTTCCATGGTCGCTTCGATAAGTTTTTTGATTGCGAAATGGCTCTTGTAAAAAGTGATGGAAAAAATACTTAAGATTTTCATTGGGTCTTTGATGTTTACTATGATCTTATGGGGATGTTCCGGGAACCGATATCAGGATGGGTTTTTAAAGGTAGTAACTGGCTGTTGATCCGAAAATTCTTAATGTCGTCATCGCGACAATATCGCAGGGCTTTGTGCAGTGCGTGGGCATTATCCCGACAAATTTCGGAAAGGTATTTAAGCTGTTTATGCCGGGAAAAGGCCTTAAGATATTTTGCGGTTGCACGTCGAAATTTAATGGGCTCTTCACGGAAGATGCAGCACAGACCAAAACGAATCATAAAAATGTTTCTTTTTTTAATCTTTTAGCTGAATCTTGCATGAAAATTGATAAGAATCTTTATAATATTTATCGGTGATATAACCATTTATTTTGTGTTTACCTTCCCAGCGAACCTTTTAACCCAAAAGACAGGCACTGACGCCGATTTTGATCCGGTTTTCCATTAAACCCTCCTGGATTGACAGTATCATGCGGGCATGTTCTATGCATGGCTATTATTACCCGCCGATAAGGGGGCGTTCCTTTTCCAGTTTAAAATAAACCAGAAATTTGGACTCTTTGCCACCCTCGTCTGAACGATAAGTCCGCCGACTGAGAGAATCAATCAATGGAGAATTTTCTTCTTCTCGAATTTTGGTTAGGTAAATCCGTTTGCCTTTATATCCGGGACCATCTTCTTTGAAAAGATAAGTGGCATGGGGATTCGATTGAAGATTTTTGTGCGTCAATCTATCTCTCATGATAAACGCCAGCGAGCCGTCTTCCATCCCATGCGGCCGGGCGTAAACCGCTGAATTGACTTTTCCATCGCCATCTGCCGTAGCCAACACACCAAATCCTTCAGTGTTTTTAAAATATTCTGTCAGTTCCATAGAACCTCCTGTTCTTTGTATAAAGTATTTTTCAATGGTTATTCAAATTCTAAGACCTCATCCGTTCATTATCAAATTTTTCGCATGACTGTTCTCAAGCGCCCGAAAGTTCGGTCGTAAACCTTCCGGTTGGAAAATTATAGGCTTCCGGACGATTTTACTGTATAGATATCGCTAAACGAACAAGCGTGGCCAGTATAAACGTGGCGGATAGCCCGCCCAAACAAAGTGCGACAAACCACAGCCATTGCTTTTGCTTTTCAGTAAAGGGCTTCATCGGACGACTTGCCTCGAAACACATAATAACAGTATGCCACATAACCGAGTATCAACGGAAGCATCACTACGGTCCCCACAAGCAACAGCGACTGGGATTCCGGCGCAGCGGCGGCCTGACGAAAGGACACTTTAAATGGAACCAGCCACGGCCATAAACTGATTCCCAATCCCAGATAACCCGTCAGGAACACACCGATGCTCATAAAAAAGGGTAAATGCTCTTTTCCTTTATGCAGGCCCCGCCAGATCATCACTATCATTACAAGGGAGGATAAGGGGATGGGCAAAAGATAGAAAAAGTTCGGCAAACTGAACCACAGCACCTTTATATCGGCATTCATTATGGGCATGCTGATGCTGACGATACCTAAGAATATGCCGACATAGCCCAACACATATCCTGCACACTTTCGTGCCCAATCCTGCGTGATACCATCGGTCTTCATAACCAGCCAGGTAGCACCCAACAATGCATAACCAAACACCAACGCCATACCCACCATGACACTGTACGCATTGAGCCAGTCAAATGCGCCACCGGCA
Source organism: Desulfobacterales bacterium (assembly GCA_046484425.1). Taxonomy (GTDB): domain Bacteria; phylum Desulfobacterota; class Desulfobacteria; order Desulfobacterales; family UBA11574; genus UBA11574. The sequence goes on from JAWOIY010000043.1 coordinate 6,061, forward strand.
AAGCTGCGTCCCTGAACCTTTACACCCTGGACAAATGCACCCAGTACCATGCCCTGCATGAAGGTCGCCCCGAGAGACCCGAAATGAAAAGAATAGTCCCATAACTTTTGCGATCTGCCGGTGGCCTTGAATCGAAACTCAAATGCAACACCTCGGAAGATCAACCCGAGCAGCATCAGTATGACCGGCATATAAAACGCCGGCATCAATATCGCATAGGCCAGGGGAAAAGCGGCAAACAGCCCGCCCCCGCCAAGGACCAGCCATGTTTCGTTGCCGTCCCAGAAAGGTGCAATGGAGTTCATCATGCGATTCCGACAGCTATCCGAAGGTGCAAAAGGAAACAAAATGCCCACCCCTAAATCAAAGCCATCCAGCAGAACATACAAAAAGATGGCCGTGGCAATGAGGCCATACCAGACCAACGGCAAATCCACGAAGCCTTCAAGACTAAACATGCTTTCCTCCTGTTTCAGAAGTCAGGTCTGTGAAAATCGGCGGCTCTTTTACGCCGTGTGTACCGTATGCATTTTCAGGGATACCGGGGCCCTTTCCTATCAGCCTTAAGATGTAATAACTTCCCGCGCCAAACACAAAAATATAACTGAAGATAAATGCCAGAAGAGACAGTGCCACCTGGGACCCCATCACCGGCGACACCGTTTCCGCGGTACGCATAACACCATATACGATATATGGCTGCCGACCGATTTCCGTGACAAACCAACCGGCAAGCACGGCAACAAATCCAGATGGTGTCATGGCCATACACCAGAGTTGAAACCATCGTTTTTTGAACAATTGTTTCCTCAAAAAAAGGATCGCAGCAGTCACACCGGTAAAAATCATCAGCACGCCAATGCCGACCATGACCCGAAACGACCAAAATACCCAGGCAACGGGCGGGCGTTCGTCTTTTGGCCATTCTTTTAAACCCTTTACTTCTCCATTTAGGTCATGGGTTAAAATCAGACTCGATAATTTTGGAATTTCAATGGCATATTTGGTTTTCTCTTCCTCTTGATCCGGCCATCCAAACAGCTTCAATGGAGCCCCTTGCTCAGTATCCCAGATACCTTCCATGGCTGCCACTTTTGCCGGCTGGTGTTTCAGCGTATTCAAACCGTGAAAATCACCCATCACCGCCTGAATTGGAGCGACAAATATCGCCATAATCATCGCCATTCCCAGCATCACCCTGGCATGTCTTACATATTTATTGCGCCAGAGATAATACGCGCCGATCCCGCCGACGACAAATGCCGTGGTTAAGTAGGATGCGGTGAGCATATGCAAAAAGCGGTAGGGAAAAGAAGGATTGAAAATAATTCTAATCCAGTCGGTGGGGTACAGCAGACCGTCAGTTGCCATTCGGTATCCCTGGGGGGTCTGCATCCAACTATTGGCAGATAGGATCCAAAATGCCGAAATCAAAGTTCCGACGGCAACAATGATGGTGGCGGCAAAGTGCATTTTGGGACTCACGCGATTCCACCCAAAGAGCATCACCCCTAAAAACGAGGCCTCTAAAAAAAATGCGGTGAGAACTTCGTAGCCCAGCAGCGGTCCCAACACATTACCTGCCCGATCAGAAAAAACCGACCAGTTGGTGCCGAACTGAAATGACATCACCACGCCGGACACCACGCCCATGCCAAATGTTACGGCAAATATTTTGACCCACATGCGGTAGACTTCTTCGTAGACCGTGTTGCCGGTTTTTAACCACCTCCATTCCAAAACCGCCAGCCAGCTTGCAAGACCGATGGTAAAGGCCGGAAAAATGATGTGAAATGATATGGTAAAGGCAAATTGTATACGTGCCAATAAGACAGGATCAAAGTTTTCTATCATCAGTACAACCCCATTTTTGTGTTTATAGCCAAGTTTGAAAATAATGAATCCCTATCATTTGTCAAGTTAACTATTTTCTTAGAGATCCAATATGGGATCTGAAAGTAATAGATTGGACATATTGTCATTTCAAGGAACTGGTCATGTTTTGTGTGATATCATTTTCAATTTGAATGATTTATGACACAAATACACGTTATGGTATTAGAACACGCGACATAATTTTGCTGCCGATCGGCGGTGTGGCGCGCCTGGAGAGACTGCCGACCAATCCGCTACAGGAGTTGTGGGTCGCGCTGGCAGGACCGGCAGTTAACATAGTAATTGCATTCGCCCTGTTCTTGTGGCTGTACTTTACCGCATTGTTCGAGCCAATCCAGAAACTGACGGTGACAACCGGACCATTTGTTGAACGCATTATGACGGTGAATCTGTTTTTGGTAGGTTTTAACATGATTCCGGCCTTTCCCATGGTTGGCGGACGGGTATTATGCGCGATCTTGGCCACCCGAAAAGAATACAGTCGGGCTACCCAAATAGCAGCATCTATAGGACAGGGAATAGCCGTTTTTTTTGGCTTCATCGGATTGTTCTACAATCCATTTCTGTTATTTATTGCCTTTTTCGTTTGGATCGGGGCAACCCAGGAGGCAAGTATGGCTCAGATGAAATCTGCCATCGGCAGCATTCCGGTACAACAAGCCATGTTAACTGATTTTAGAACCCTTCACAAGAACGATAGCCTGGATCGAGCCATCGAACTGACACTGGGCGGTTCTCAAAAAGATTTTCCGGTAGTGGACAACGGTCGCATCGAAGGTATCCTGACCCAAACCGATTTGCTTAATGCTTTGTCGGCGCGTGATCAATATCCAAACGTTACATCGGCGATGCAGAACAATTTCGTTACAGTAGACTCTCTGGAAATGCTGGAATCCGCTTTTGCCAAGCTGAATGACTGTAACTGCCACACGCTGCCGGTGATGCTCAACGGCAAATTGGTAGGATTGCTGACCATGGACAATCTCGGAGAGTATATGCGGATTCAGACTGTACTGAAAAGCTGAGGAGAGCATTTTCTTAAAGTATGCAACAGCCTCTTCGGCCATATGCTCTTTTTTTTTAATTTTTTTGCACATAGAAATACAGTGGTTATCGTTTTTATGTTTATTCATAAACTAAATAAACGAAACCGCTCATTTACCGGAGGTGATTATATGACTGGTTATGTCATTAACATTGAGAAAGCAACGAGGCAAAATGATAGCTTTCGAAAAGTGTTAAATACAGCTAAACACAGCCAACTGGTTGTCATGAGTCTCTTGCCGGGCGAAGAAATCGGCACGGAAGTTCACGATCTCGATCAATTCATTCGCTTTGAGTCGGGTCGGGGTAAAGTCATCTTAAATGGCAAAGAACATCAGGTCAGCGATGACTGGGCAGTGTTGATCCCTGCCGGTGTAGAGCATAACGTGATCAATACTTCTGATAAGGAGAAAATGAAACTTTATTCCATTTATTCGCCGCCGGAACATCCAGAGGGCACTGTACATCCCACTAAGGCAGATGATACGGGTAATGATCATTAGCTTTTTGAAACAGGGGCGTCTTTTAACACTTGTATAGAATCAATTATGATTTAAAACAGTTAAAATTCTAAAGGCGTCCAAACCTAGATTACGCCATAGGTTTACGGGAAGCAATGGCTTAATACTATTTACGAATTGATCAGGAGTGCTCAGATTTGTAATGTTATCTTACCCGGCTGTTTACAAAAAAAACTAAGAGGCGAGTAAGATGAAAATTAAAAAAGACATATTTGATGTATTCGAAAAAGACGATAGTTATCGGTATATTATGAAGCGGTTATTGGAAACTTCTATTGAAGAATCTTTCAACTCCATCATGATTACCGAGGCGGGTCCGGGTTATCCAATTGTCTACGTGAACCCTGCGTTCCGTGAACTTACCGGTTACGGATCCCATGAGGTTGTGGGAAAATCTCCTTCAATCTTGCAGGGCCCGAAAACGGATCAGAAAGCTCTCGAAAGGTTGAATATAGATATTTCACAGGGAAGGACATTCCACGGACGGGCAATCAATTATCGGAAAGACGGTACCGAGTTTATGATGGAATGGAAAATTGCTCCGGTTCGTAATGAAAGGAAGAACATCACTCATTATCTTGCCATCCAGCGGGATGTAAGTGGAGAGGAATTTTGATAATAGCCGCACTTTATTATTTTTCTATACATACCAATTTTAATCAAATAACCGAAATCTAAAGACATAGGTTTGAATCAAGGAAGTATACTATGAAAACATTAATCACAATAGTTCTAACGTTTGCTTTGCTGATCTTCCCGGCTTACGGTGCGGGCAGCAGAACCATGGAACCTGAGATCAGCAGCGACATAATGTACTATAACAGGGGCGTCAAACTAATGCTGGATAAAAAGTTCTCTTCAGCAGAAAAATGGTTTCGAAAGGCACTGGCCTCCCGAGAGCGATTTGCCGAGGCCCACAACAATCTCGCTTATGTTTTGCGAAAACAGGGATCCGACCATTTTGAAGAATCCCTGAAACATTACAATCGGGCCATTGAAATCAATCCGAATCTTCCACAGCCCTACATGTACCGCGGTGTGCTTTATGTGCAGATGGACAAGATGAGTCTGGCCCAGAAGGATTATGCAAAACTCAATGATCTGGATGGAACCCTGGCAGTCGAACTTCAGTATGTGATTGAAAACGGGAGGGAAAAAGAGCCCGAGCAGTTTTTCGGGGTTTCACGTAAACTTGACTGAAAGTGATGAGCATACAGCTCGTATACAAGGTGAGCTGTTCGAATCGCTTCGGAAGACCCTTGGATACGACAGAAATTAAGATGATAGGGTCGCACATCCTATTTATAGAATAGATGTCGCTGAAGTCTCATTTATGATTTTTTAATACCCAGCCTACTTCCGGCAAAGAGCTTACTTTAAAACTATACACAGCAAACGGAAAGCGCCTTCAGAGATAAAAATAAGTCCGTGCTGTAAATTTATGATACATTTTCTCATGATACATAATTGTATCACATACACAGGTTCGAAGGAATAACTTCTCAAATTTATAAATTGATAATAGAGTGTTATACATTATCTCTCTTATGGTATGGTTATTGCTATTTAGTGAAATAAGTTTTTATGTTTTTAAAAAAGCATCATTAAACATTGAAATAACTCATCGAGAAAGGAGGAAATTATGGAAGTAAAAGACTATTGTTCAAATGTGGATATGGAGCTGACCTTATGGAAGGCAAAAATTTTTGACACAATTCGTAAAGCCGATCAATTGGGATCTGCGGAACTGGAAAAAATTCTTCCAAACATTCAAGACCTCAAGATGGTTGTCACTGAATTGGAAGACAGGATTCATCAGCTCAGGGTGGAATGCCCTCTGGAATGGAAGCCGATAAGAGATGAAATTGAGGGTGTCAAGGGCAACTTAACCAATACATATGACCTGATCTGCCCGTTGATGGCAAGCCCCATGCCTATGCCATCTTTGCGCACTGTTTCACCTGCACCAAAAATCTGAAAGCCGTGGCCGACATCAACCGGTCTTTGACCCGTGAAGGGATTGCCGTTCTGCGGTTTGATTTCACCGGACTGGG
>JAWOIY010000136.1:0-16632 GCA_046484425.1 Desulfobacterales bacterium
TTGCGTGAAATGATTTTACAACTGGCTGTTCAGGGCAAATTAGTTCCACAAGACCCCAAAGATGAACCAGCATCGGTTTTGTTTGAAAAGATAAAGGCTGAGAACGAACGACTGGTTAAAGAAGGGAAAATCAAGAAACCCAAGCCATTGTCTCCGATTAAATCTGATGAAATACCTTATACACTACCATTTAGTTGGGAGTGGGTTAGACTGGGCAATGTTGTCGACTATGGCGAAGGTGGCAAAGTTAATTCAAATGATATTCCAGAAGATGCTTGGCTTCTTGATCTTGCTGACATTGAAAAGGATACATCCCGCATTGTTCAGCGTGTGAAATTCCAAGATCGAATATCCAAGAGTACTAAAGCAGAATTTCAAAAAGGTGACGTTTTATATGGTAAACTGAGACCATATCTTAATAAAGTGGTAGTTGCGGACGACAATGGTTTTTGCACAACAGAAATTATTCCTATTAGAGGGTATTTCGGGGTTTTTCCGAAATATTTAATGTACTCACTGAGAAGTCCAAGATTTCTTGTTTACGTAAATTCAAAAACATATGGCACAAAAATGCCACGTCTGGGTACAGAGGATGCTATAAAATCTTTGTTTCCATTGCCACCAACAAATGAACAAAAACGCATCGTTGCCAAAGTTGACGAGCTAATGGCCCTCTGTGATCAACTGGAATCACGTAAACAACAAGTTAGTGAAAATTGTATCCAGCTCAATGATAAATCAATCCACAAATTCCTTACGTCTCGTGACCCAAAAAAATTCAATATCCACTGGCAACGGATATGCGACAATTTTGACCTGCTATATAGCAAACCGGAAAATGTTAACAAATTACGCCAAGCCATTCTTCAGCTGGCTGTTCAGGGGAAAATGGTTCCACAGGATCTTAAAGATGAACCAGCATCGGTTTTGCTTGAAAAGATAAAGGCAGAAAAGGAACGGCTTATAAAAGAGTGGAAAATCAATAAACCCAAGCCTCTATCACCAATTAAATCAGATGAAATACTATTTGAACTGCCAGATGGCTGGGAATGGGTAAGATTGGGGGAAATGGGATTTACACAGACTGGGACTACTCCTTCCAAATCAAACCCTGCTTATTTTGGTAAATACATTCCTTTCATTAAACCCGCTGATATTTTGAAAAATAACGTAAATTATAACAATGAAGGATTGTCTCAACAAGGTTTGAATAAAGGTAGATTGATCGAAAGCGATTCGGTTTTAATGGTTTGTATTGGTGGCTCAATAGGGAAGGTAAATTTTATTGAAAAGCCCTGTTCATGTAACCAACAAATAAACACAATAACACCTTATACGGGTATTCTTCATACGTTACTAAACTATTTTATGCGTTCGCCATATTTTCAAAATGAGGTCATAAACCGTGCCCCTAAAACTACGTTACCAATAATAAGCAAGGGGAAGTGGGAATTGATTCCTACACCTTTGCCTCCTGCCAAAGAGCAAAAACGCATCGTGGCCAAAGTTGACAAACTGAGCCTCTCCCCATTGGACCCAACTGATGGACATAAAGGACGCTTTGCAGATAAAGTTTGTATTGCATTATCTTTGTTAGGGAGGCGTTATGGGAGAAAGTTAAAATATGCTCCATGGAATCTAATATCTTTTATTGGAAAAACTGAATTTAAATACGGTGTCAGGAGTATCGCTTATATAATTGATCAGCTTTCAGATTTAGACGAAGATGGCAGATTGAATAACCCTCCGATATTTCTTAGTTTCTTGTCGGACCAGCAGAAATTGAAAGAAACTGGATTTTGGTATCATATTGATGGAGCAAAGATTAATTCTATTAAAGGAATGTGGAATTCAGTTAAAAAAATTAATATTAGTGTAGATTTTAAACCTTATCTGGATGAAGAGGGTTAGAAGAGAAAGTCTTCACTTTACTTGCTCTTCGACATTTAAAGGATTTGCATAATAAACTTGTCAAGATTCTTGTCAACCTATTCCACTCAAAGCTCAATACTCATCTACAAAAATAAAAATGGGAGTTCGCAAGAACTCCCTGTTTTTATTTTAGAACCTTAGTCGGGGCGAGAGGATTTGAACCTCCGATTTCCTGCTCGCAAATTATATAGCCTCCCAGAGAAAAAAGCACTTGAATTAAGTCAGTTGTATGCAGAAAGGTAGAATGATGGGGTAACCTCGCGCCGGTATGGCAAGTAACTGCGGTCACTTTACTGGCCACCTCTGTTTCCTGCCAAACCACCAACAGTCATGAACTTTAAAGACAAAACGTCCTCTTTTACGGACTATTTAATAGATGCAATCGGGCTGCAGCCGCAAGTTCTATTGCGATCATTTTAGTTTCTGACTGTTCTCTTGGCCAGTTACATATATTAGCGTGTCTTGGATGAGGTTGAGTGTCAGGTTCAACTTTTAATCGGCACTTTAATATTTCCGAAACACTTAAATCCGCTCGACCAAACAAAGGTTTCCCTTGTTTTTCGGCAACGAACCTTCTCCCAATATCATAGATTTCAAAATCAGTGATCCCTGTAATACGATAAACTGATGTTTTTCCTGATCTATTTGGCATGAAAGCATTGTGCCTGGCTGTTTTATTGGACGATCTGAAATAGGATTTTTGATTAATAAATCTGGTTACATCTTCATTTTCCGAAATAGTTTTATCCAAGCCTGAAACTACCTTTCAAATAAGCGCTGGATGTTTTCAATAATTGTTTTAGGTAATTTATTGCCAAAAAATTCGGTTCCATGGGTCTTGCTAGTGCCACCAAATAATCCGGCATAAGTTATCACATTGTTACCACCTACGCTAATAACAAAAATAAAGTTTTTCCCGAGATACCATTCTAATGCTATATCGCCTGTTGGTTCAGGTATAATTTCAGGCTCTTTAATATGTGAGGGTAGTAACCGAATTAATTTTATTGCTTCTAAATAAGTTTCTATTGATATTTGCCGGGCATCATAACCATCCCAATTTTCTTCTGCGCATTCTTGATAAACTTGAGAAAGTTTGTCTAATAATGGTTGTTTATTCTTATCTTCTACCTTAGATATCAACTGCACTTCAAATTGATCTTCGTTTATTTCGTTATCTCCAGAAATTTTTTTGTCTTTAATGGAATCTAAATAAAAATCTTCCAAAGAATTTTTGGTTTCAGGTGACTTTAGAAAAGCAGTACACAAAGAACCGAGGGATACTGTCTGTGGCGTAGTATCTCCCCTGTTTTCTAAGTTTGTGAAGGTGCAAGTTTCTTCCAAATAATCAGAACCGGGGATATCATACTCGTTTTTTTGTTCCTCAATGGATGTTAATCTTTTCGCAAAAAAATAATGTTCAAAGTCTTTCCCTTTTTCAACTAAAGGTTGAGGTCGCATGAATACTCCCTATTTAAAGTACAATTTCAGAATTTGATATAAATGGTTTGGTATATTATCGAAAAAATTTTCTATATCTTGAGCTTTAAACGTGGCTCCAGGATCTTCTTCGTAGGATAATGTGTTAAGATCATTTTGCACTAAAAGAGCTGGCTTTATTGCCCTGTCTTTACTGCTTTCGATCGGCAAAAATTTCAGCTTAACCCATGAATTAAGCTGAAAACCTTCCCAATCATATTTTTTCAATGAATGAATTTCGAATCTTTTAGGATTATAAAACGGGCCACCTTTGTTAATTTTTTCCTTATTACAAAATTGGTTCAAAATTAAATATAAAGCATCTTCCTTTAATATCAATCTGTCCGTTACATATCCGAGTCTTTGAACTTTTAAGTCTAATTTCGTAGAAAATTCTACAAAAAATTTTGACAGATCTGAATAATATGATGGATAGTCAATTATATCCAAAACGGAATCTAATGGAATATTAAACACCAAGTTGGTTCTTGAAGGAGCGATGGTGAGTGATAATAGTTTATCAGATGATCGTAATGTAATCCTTGGGATATCTGCGGGAGCATCCTGTGGGATGGGCAGAATTGAATGTTCACCGTCTAACCGATCACCTAACAAATTGAATGCTGTGTTTGCAATATTAAGGGAGTTGGACATGTTGAAATCGGGAGTAAATATCGCAGCCAACACTTTTACAACTGTAAACTCAAGCATTTCCAATCTTCCTTTGTGATGTAGCTGGAAAAAGATTTGTTTTATGGATTTATTCTTGATTCACAAATTTATATTTTCTATGACTCATATATTATACAAGAAAGAAATGCAATATAGTTTCAATATGTTTTCTCAAATTAAGAGTATTTTAATCAGTTAATATCTTGATCTTGTAATAAGAATATTAATGGAACTATACGGAGGTCTGCAAGCAACTGGCCTCCTTTTGATTTGTGGAATCGGTGCTCTTTAATACGACGGGAAAGACCGTTGATAATACCCGCGTAGCGTTTACCGGTTTCACCGTTCAATACATATAAATTAACCATCACCTGACCACCTAAAAATGCACATGTGAACTGATCAACAAAAAAGGCACCTTTGATGAAAGTGCCTTTGATGCGAATCGTTTGCTGGTCGGGGCGAGAGGATTTGAACCTCCGGCTTCCTGCTCCCAAAGCAGGCGCGCTTCCAGGCTGCGCCACGCCCCGACGATGAACGTTTCTAACACTGTTTTTTTGTTGGTGCAAGCAGATTTTGATGAGGCAAAACGTCCGATCTTCGTTCAGTGAAACGAAATCCGGGATAAATGGTTATGGAATTTTTTCAAAAAAATCATCGATGCCGCGCTTGATTTTTTTGGCGATATCAGACAGAAAATTGATATCTTTCAACGATTTTTCTTCGGCAGGGTTGGTGATATATCCGACTTCAATAAGGACAGCAGGCATGTCCGCCCCTTCCAAAACCATCAGCGGCACCCCTTGGATTTCGGTTTTAAATTGAGCCGGTTCGTTAATACGATTCAAAAGGATTCCGGCCAGAACTTTACTGGTTTGTTGATGTCTGTTTTGAATATCGGACCACAATGCCTGTGAGTTTAGGTCTTTCAATTCCCGGCTTGAATCTTCGTCGGGCATCAGGACGGTGTTTGATGTTTCTTTATAGTAATACAGGGAGATACCGCTCGCCTGATGGAGAAAGCTTCCGCCGGTATGAATGCTGATGAACATGTCTGCGCTCAGATGATTGGCCTTGGACGTACGTGTGAGGATGTCGATCCAATAGTCATCTGTTCGTGTCAGAATTACCTTATATGTGTTTCCGAGTTCTGATGCCAATGCTCGGGCGAATTCCATGGTAACAGTTTTTTCAAACGTACCGTCAGGTCCCCGGGCGCCGATATCATAGCCACCGTGTCCGGGATCTATTACGATCGTTTTTTTCTGAACCTGAAAATGCACCCTGTTGGACACCGCATCTGTAGCTGAGGAATGTGCGAGCATCATAAAGGGTAATAAAATTATGACGATATGGAGCTTTAAAAAAACCAGCCGATAACCTTTCATCATAACATCAAAGTGTCCTATTTGACTTGACAGATGCCTGATTTGACATTATTTTTATAGTTTGATTTTTTTTAAAATCTAATATATTTTAATAGGATGTCAAGACGGCTTTCACGTTATTTAGAAACATCACCATTGCCATGATTTTCCTATAATAACTCCTGTGAAAAATGTTAACCTATATTCGGGTTTAAATCAAATGAAAGAACGCCGTTTGGCAATGAATTCATTCGGTGCTTTTACCGATCGAGTCTAAAATAGAACACCCCGACAAGTTTGGTCGGAAATTTCAATTTAACATTTTTAAATGCGAGAGTGGCGGAATTGGTAGACGCACTGGACTTAGGATCCAGCTCTGGCGACAGAATGGGAGTTCAAATCTCCCCTCTCGCACCAGTTTAAATCCATGTAAGATGCCTAAGATATTATCAATCTTCGAACATAAATTTATTAGAAAGGAATTTTATGCAAGTTACAGTAGAAGATGTGAGCAGTGTTAAAAAGATCCTGCATATTGAGGTGCCGGAAAACACTGTTATTCGTGAGCTGGACAATGCCTATAAAAATCTTAAAAAAACCGCCAAAATAAAGGGTTTTCGTCCTGGTAAAGCCCCCCGTTCGGTTTTGGAACGATTGTTCAAAAAGGATGTCCATGGAGATGTTTCCTCAAAACTGCTTCAGGATTCCTTCGTGGAAGCCCTCAAGAAGACCGAATTAAATATCATCGGAAATCCAAATATTGAACCGCCTCAACTTGAGGAAAAGGGTCCGTATAAATATGACGCCACAGTGGAGATAAAACCTAAAATTGATGACATTGATTTTAAAGGACTAACACTGAAAAAAGCATTATATAAAGTTACGGATGAAGAAATGGAGGCCCAGCTCAAACTGCTCCAGAAGAAACTGTCCCAACAAAAACCCGTAACTGAAGATCGGGCAGTACAAGACAGCGATTCTGTTCTAATCGATTACGAAGGTTTTGTTGACGGCGAACCCTTTCCTGAAACCCAGAAAACCGAAAACTTTACGATGAAAATCGGTAAAGGTGCCCTTTCAAAAACCCTGGATGAAGGATTGATCGGCATGAAGCCGGGTGAAGAGAGAGAAATAACCGTAAATTTTCCCGAAAACCACTTCAATGCTAAACTGGCAAACCGGGAAATCTTGTTTCATGTAAAACTCAAGGAAATCAGAGAGGAAATTCTTCCTGAAATCGATGATGAATTTGCCAAAAAACTGGGCCAATATGAAACCCTGGATGACTTAAAAAATGCCATAAAAGACAATTTGAATGAGGGATATAACAAGCGTGTGGAGCAAGAGCTGAGTGAGCAGGCCTATAAAGCCCTGATCGAAAAAACGGAATTTGAGTTGCCCGAATCAATGGTGGAATATGAGCTGAATAATATTGTCGATGAGATAGAAAGAACATTAAGTTATTATAACAAATCCATGGAAGATCAGGGGATGACGAAGGAGACACTTGCCGAGAAACATCGTGAAACAGCGGAGAAAAAAGTAAGACGCCATCTGATTTTAGGAAAGATCATAGAACAGGAGAATTTGGAGCTTTCGGAGCAAGATTTGGATGCAGGTTTCATGGAAATGGCTCAGGCCGTGAATCAACCGGTCGACGCCATAAAGAATTATTATACTCAACACCAGGATAATCTCGATTTTTTTAAACATACTTTACTTGAAAAACAGGCCATGAAGCTTATTATTAAAAGTAGCAACATTGAGGAGGTTGAACCCAAGCTGGAAAAGGACAAGGATAATTGATGAGCGTGTCAAATGCGCTTTACATGCAATATGGATTGATGAGAGAATTTTTTTAGCAATTCAAAAAAATACTTTATAAGGAGATGATTTGTGCCGTTAATACCTATAGTAATAGAACAAAGCAGCAGAGGTGAGCGAGCCTACGACATTTATTCGAGGCTCCTCAAGGACAGGATAATTTTCCTTGGGACAGCCATGAATGATGAGGTTGCCAATCTTATCATCGCTCAGCTTTTGTTCCTTGAGTCCGAAGATCCCGACAAGGATATTAATTTTTACATCAATTCACCCGGCGGGATTGTTACGGCAGGATTGGCGGTATATGATACGATGCAGTATATTAAACCGGAAATTGCAACCGTATGTATCGGTCAGGCTGCCAGCATGGGTGCGGTTTTATTGACCGCCGGAACAAAAGGGAAACGATATTCGCTTCCCAATTCAAGGATTCTGATCCATCAACCCATGGGGGGATTTCAGGGGCAGGCATCAGATATCGAAATTCAGGCCAGAGAGATACTGCGCATGAGGGAGACCTTGAATTTAATACTCGTACAGCATACAGGAAAAGATTTAGATAAAATACAAAGAGATACGGATCGCGATTATTTTATGACCGGTGCGGAGGCCAAAGAATACGGCCTTATTGACCATGTCATTGAAAATAGAGATGATTTTAATAAAATAGAAAAGACGGAGAAATAATATGGCGAAAAAAGGAGATACAAACGACAACCTTTTCTGTTCATTTTGCGGGAAGAATCAGAAGGAGGTTCAAAAACTGATTGCCGGTCCTGCCGTCTATATTTGTGATGAATGTATTCAACTGTGCAGTGAAATCATTGAAGAGGAAAAAGGAAAAGACGAAAGAGATTTGGAGCGGCTTTTCGTTCCAAAAGAAATCAAGGAAATGCTTGATGATTACGTCATTGAACAGGATTCAGCAAAAAAAATCCTCGCTGTTGCAGTTTATAATCATTACAAACGCCTGGACTCTTCGGTCAAAGCTGGAGATGTGGAAATCCAAAAGAGCAACATTCTCCTTATCGGACCGACCGGATGTGGAAAAACGTTGCTGGCACAAACCCTTGCCAGATTTCTGAATGTACCCTTTACGATTGCCGATGCTACAAGCCTGACAGAAGCCGGTTATGTTGGTGAAGATGTTGAAAATATCATCCTTTCCTTGCTTCAGAATGCGGATTATGATGTGGAAAAAACAAGGCGTGGTATAGTATACATTGACGAAATTGACAAGATTGCCCGCAAGTCCGATAACCCCTCCATTACCCGTGATGTTTCAGGTGAAGGCGTTCAGCAGGCATTGTTGAAAATAATTGAGGGAACCACCGCCAGTATTCCGCCAAAAGGGGGACGAAAGCACCCCCAGCAGGATTTTGTCAAAATCGACACTTCCAACATACTTTTTATTTGTGGCGGAACTTTTACCGGTCTTGAGGAGATTATCCAACGGCGCCTTGGTTCGAAGGTTATGGGCTTTGGGGCTAAAATCATAAAGCAGGAAGAAAAAAATATCGGTGAGATCCTAAATATGGTGCAGCCCCAGGACCTGATCAAATACGGTTTGATTCCTGAATTTTTGGGCCGTCTTCCTGTTATTGCAACCCTTGGCGAATTAAATGTAGCAACTTTGATTAGAATACTGAAAGAACCGAAAAACGCCTTAATAAAGCAGTATAAAAAACTCATGGAGATGGAAGGGGTAAATCTGAGATTAACGGATAAGGCTTTTGAGGCCGTTGCCCAAGAGGCCATGAAACGCAAATCCGGCGCCAGGGGGCTTCGTGCCATTATGGAAAAATGTATGATCGATGTCATGTATAAAATACCTTCCATGGAAAATGTCAAGGAGTGTGTCATCGGAGAAGATACGGTGCTCAATCAGGAAGATCCAATTCTGTTATTTGAGCAACCTCAAAAAAAAGCACAGGACGGATGATTGGAGCATAGTTATTAATTATGATTAGTTTACAAAAATTTTTCAAAGATGATGATTCTGTGACACCGAATCTGGTACTACCGCTTCTGCCCCTGAGAGATATTGTCGTTTTTCCCCACATGGTTGCTCCCCTTTTTGTGGGGCGTTCGAAATCAGTGAACGCTCTAACCGAAGCGATGAACCAGGATAAGAGAGTTTTTCTTTCAACCCAGATGAAAGCGGGAATCGACAATCCCGGTGAAAAAGACATCAGCCAAATTGGAACCATTGCAAGCGTGCTTCAACTTCTTAAGCTACCCGATGGAACGGTAAAAGCCTTGATTGAAGGGAAGGGCAGAGCTTCTATTGTCCGTTTCATAAAGAAACAGGACTTTTTTCAGGTTGAGCTGGAACTGATTGGAGAAACGGAAGTATCACCTGCAGAAGGTGAAGCTTTGGTCAGGGCGATCAATAAAAGTTTTGAAGAATATGCCAAAATAAACAAGAGCATATCAAAAGATCTTGTAAAAAGTGTTTCCAGTATTTCGGATCCTTCAAAGCTGGTTGATACCATGGCGGCTCATTTTTCGTTCAAAATTCAAGACAAACAGCGTCTGCTGGAAACGGTCTCTCTTGAAAAACGACTTTCTCTCCTTCTAAGTTTGATTAAGATGGAGATTGATATTTTCAAAATGGATGAGCGGATAAAAAGTCGTGTCAAGGAACAGATGGAAAAGACCCAGAAAAATTATTATCTGAATGAACAGATGCGGGCCATCAAAAAAGAAATCGGTACCGAGGATGATCACAGTGACGAACTTAAAGATCTTGAAAAGCGAATCAAGCGAAAAAAGATGTCCAAAGAGGCTGCGGGAAAGGTTAGGCATGAATTTAGAAAACTGAAGATGATGACGCCCATGTCTGCTGAAGCTACGGTGGTTCGAGGTTATATCGACTGGTTAATCAGCCTCCCGTGGTTTGAACGGAGCAAAGTGCATAGGGATCTTGAAGAAGCCGATAAGATACTGGAAGAAGATCATTATGGTCTGGAAAAACCAAAGCAGCGCATACTGGAATATCTGGCTGTCCAATGCCTTGTCAAAAAGATCCGGGGACCGATTCTCTGTTTTGTAGGGCCGCCCGGGGTTGGAAAAACCTCTTTAGCCAAATCTGTCGCACGGGCGACAGGAAGAAAATTTGTACGTCTTTCTCTGGGAGGTGTTAGGGACGAGGCTGAAATTCGAGGCCACCGGAGGACATACATTGGTGCCATGCCCGGCAAAATCATCCAATCATTAAAAAAGGTTGGTGTAAACAATCCGGTATTTTGTCTTGACGAAGTCGATAAAATGAGTATGGATTTCCGGGGGGATCCCTCAGCCGCCCTTTTAGAAGTACTTGATCCGGAGCAAAATTACGCCTTTAATGATCATTATCTGGATGTCGATTACGATCTTTCAGACATCCTATTTATCACCACGGCCAACACATTGCCTGAGATACCCCTCCCCTTACAGGACAGGATGGAAATCATACGTCTTCCCGGTTATGCAGAATATGAAAAATATCATATTGCCAAAAATTTTTTGATATCCAAGCAGATTAAAATGAACGGGCTGGAAGATAAAAATGTGCAGTTTTCCAAGAACGGCGTGCTTTCGATTATTCGGCGATATACCAGAGAATCGGGGGTGAGAAATCTCGAACGTGAGATATCTTCAATCTGCCGGAAAATTGCACGGGAAGTATTAAAAAATAAAGATTCCCAAACGTTTAAGGTTACGGCAAAATCGGTTGAAAAATACTTGGGGCCACCCCGGTTCAAGGAGGTTCAGATAGAAGAACTGGACCAGGTTGGCACTGTCACCGGTCTAGCGTGGACGCAAGTGGGTGGCGAATTGCTTTGTATTGAAACGCTGATTATGCCCGGAAAGGGAAAACTGACCATGACCGGTAAACTGGGAGATGTCATGCAAGAGTCTGCCCAGGCGGCGGTCAGCTATGTTCGTTCACGTGCAGCGAGCCTTTCCATACAACCCGATTTTTACAAGAAAAAAGATATTCATATTCATTTACCTGAAGGCGCTATTCCAAAGGACGGACCTTCTGCAGGGATTGCAATGTGCACATCTTTGGTATCAGCCCTGACAAAGCGTCCTGTTCGACGGGATATTGCCATGACCGGTGAAATTACATTGCGGGGGCGCGTTCTGGCAATTGGGGGAATAAAAGAGAAAATTCTGGCCGCTCACAGGGGCGGTACCAAAAAGGTTATTGTCCCCAAAGAAAATAAAAATAATTTAAAAGATATTCCTGCTACGGTTCTCAAGGCGGTTGAGATTGTTTTGGTTGAACATATGGATGAAGTTCTCCCGCATGCTTTAATTCTGGAACCAGGAGATACGCTTTTTAAAGAGCATGATATACCATTTGAAGTTATGGACGACGAGGTGGATGAAGATCAGCGGTCGGCTTTAATTTGAGTCTTCGTGCCAGGGTATTATTTTTAATTCTTTGTCAAAATTCCGTTCTCTCCAAAATATGCAGTGACAAAAACGAACGTCTATTGAACAGTTCGTCAGTTTAGGCTTGACTTCGTATTTTTTACTTGTTAGCAATTATCTTTTTTTAAAACAAAAAAAGTTGTCCGGGCGGGTAGCTCAGTTGGGAGAGCATCGGCCTTACAAGCCGAGGGTCACAGGTTCGAGCCCTGTTCCGCCTACCAATAATTTCAAAGAGTTAGCCAATTGAGGTCGACTCTTTTTTTATTTGCAGGCTTTTAGGGTGCATATTGGGGTGCATATAGTTATTTAAAGACCCAGTTGGTGCCGTATAGCGTTCCACAATGCATTATTGCCGGGATAAACAACTATCATTTGTCCTTTCCTATTAGAAAAATGCCGTAAGTCGCATACAGATCGGGCAAAAATTTGATGAACTTTCCACTTCTATCATAGGAATGGCTATTGATGGCAACCTCTTTGAGAATTTTAAAACCAACCTGTTTTGAAAATTTTCTGAAATCCTTAAGCGTAATAACCCTAATATTCGGAGTGTCGTACCATTCATAGGGGAGTTGTCGGGTTATGGGGGCATATCCTGTCAACAAAAGCTGCAATCGAACTCTCCAATAGCTGAAGTTAGGGAAGCTGACAATCCCCTTTTTCCCGATTCGCAATAAAGATCTGATCAATTCCGACGGTTCACAGACCTGCTGGAGGGTTTGGCTCAGGACTACATAATCAAAAGTATTATCCGGATAATCGAGAAGTTCTGCATTGATATCACCCTGTAAAACCGACAGACCTTTTTCAATACACCGGGCGACCCTCGATTCTTTACGTTCAATCCCCGTACATTTTACCCCCCTGTTATGTTTTAGAAAGTAAAGCAAATCCCCTTCGCCGCAGCCGAGATCTAGAACTTTTGATCCCTTTTCAATCCAGGAGGCGATTATCTGAAGATCGAATCTCATTTTATTGTTTTCGTCTTTCCGTATATGTCGATCCTAAAAAATTTTTTATTAGGGCTGTCAGTCGTTCGTTGGGGAGAAGGAAAGCGTCATGTCCCCATTCAGCCTCTATTTCACAAAAACTCACATCAAGACCGTTTTTCTTCATGGCCTTTACCATGGACTTGGATTGATATGTCGGATACAACCAGTCAGAAGTAAAGGATACAACCAGAAATCTGGCTCCGGTTTTGGAAAAGGCTTTGACTGCCGATCCGGAACCGTGTTGTATTTCAAGGTCAAAGTAATCGGCGGCCTTTGTAATATAAAGAAAAGAATTGGCATCAAAACGGTCCACGAACTTTGCACCCTGATAACGAAGATAGCTTTGCACCTGAAAATCGGCATCGAAATTGAAAGAAAAATTGGTTTTATCTTGAAGCCGTCGTCCGAATTTCAAACGCATGGACTCATCCGAGAGATAGGTGATGTGACCGATCATACGTGCAACAGCAAGACCGACATCAGGCTTTGGACCAGAGTAATAGTTTCCATTTTTCCAGTTTGGATCGGTCATGATCGCCTGCCTGGCGACTTCGTTAAAGGCGATGGACAGAGCCGAATGTCTTGTGGTCGTTGCCAGAGGGACTGCCGAAACAACCATCTCAGGGTATCGGACACTCCATTCCAGAACCTGCATCCCCCCTATGGAACCGCCGATGACCGAAAGGACCTTTTTAATCCCCATATGATCCAGCAGCGCCTTCTGAGCCCTTACCATATCACCGATGGTAACCACCGGAAAATCATACCCATAGGGTTTCCCGGTCTTTGGATTGCAGGCGGAGGGGCCGGTGGAGCCCATACAGCTTCCGAGGATGTTGGGACAGACAATAAAATATTTATTGGTGTCAATTCCCTTTCCAGGACCAACCATGATATCCCACCAACCTGGTTTGGGATCATTTTCGCTGTAATATCCGGCCACATGGGAATCTCCGGAAAGGGCATGGCAAATGAGAACCGTGTTGCCTTTGTCATCATCCAATTTGCCGAAGGTTTCATATGCGATCGTAACCGGACCGAGCTTTTTGCCGCATTCCAACATAATTTTGTTCGGCGGTTCGGCAAATGTGTAAGACTTCTTCTCCACCAACCCGACCGAAACACCGGCTTTGTCATGTTCTATATATTCACTCATTTTTTATCTAAACCAACACCATCAAACCCGTGCAAATGCCTGTTCCAGATCATCTATGATATCATCAATATGCTCGATACCGATGGAAAGGCGAATTAAATCGGGTGTTAGTCCCCCTGCCTTTTGTTGCGCTTCGGTCAATTGGGAATGTGAGGTGCTGGATGGGTGAAGCGCAAGACTTTTGGCGTCTCCGACATTGGCAAGATGTGAAAAAAGAGTCAAACCTTCGATAAATTTCTTTCCGGCATCCATTCCGCCTTTGATGCCGAAAACAACCATACCGCCAAAGCCCTTCTTAAGATACCTTTTGGCAACAAGATAAGCCGGGTCATCTTTCAAACCGGGGTATCTTACCCAAACAACCTTAGGATGTCCTTCCAGGTGTCTGGCGACTTTGGCTGCATTTTCACAATGCCGTTCCATCCTCAGATGAAGGGTTTCCAACCCCTGCAAAAACATCCATGCATTGTCGGGTGAAATACAGGCACCGAGATTTCTTAAAGGGACAAGCCGCATTCTCAAAATAAAGGCCAGCGGATTAAGATCTCCGAGATCGTGAGCATACCGGATATTGTGATAACTTGGATCAGGTTCGTTGAAGAGTTTAAATTTGGGGTCTTTCCAATTGAATTTTCCAGAGTCGATTACAACACCGCCAATACCTGAACCATGTCCCCCGATCCACTTGGTCAAGGAGTTGACAACGATATCGGCCCCATGCTCAATTGTTCGTAACAAGCATGGTGTAGTAAACGTCGCATCAACAATCAACGGCAGGCCGTTTTTATGAGCGATATCCGAAACAGCTTCAATGTCTGTGAATTCAAGAACGGGATTGCCAATGGTTTCGATAAAAATCGCCCTGGTTTTATCTGTAATCGCTTTTTGGAATTTTTTCGGGTCAAGAGGATTTACAAACTTAACGTGGATTCCGAACTGAGGCAGGATATTGTCAAACATCGTATAGGTGCCGCCGTAAAGATTGCTAGCCGAGACAATTTCTTCGCCCGCTGAGCAGATATTGATAATTGAATAATAAACCGCCGAAGTCCCGGAGGACAGCGCTAAAGCAGCCGCCCCACCTTCCAGAGCCGCAATGCGTTTTTCCAGAATGTCGTGGGTCGGATTCATCAGTCGAGTATAGATGTTTCCGAGTTCTTTTAAGCCAAAAAGATTGGCGGCATGTTCAGTGCTTTTAAATACGTATGAAGACGTCCGGTAAACCGGTACGCCTCTTGAAGTTGTCGAAAGATCGGGTTCCTGACCGGCGTGCACACATAGTGTTTCAAGGTTATAATTCTTGTCCATAAGTTGCTCCCGTTTTGTTAAGCGATAACTTCTTTGATAATATATTCCCAAGATTCCATTGATAATATATGCTACAATGTGGTAACCATGTCAATTAAAATATGATAGGCATTTTGTATTTTGGCACCAAACGATAATGTGGCGTTTTACTGCAATTTATCTTTCATTTCGATGACCATTCAATTGGTTGTGATATCATATTCTGAATATTTTACTGTCATGAGATGTATTCGTGCCACCCTCCTATTTTTTAAATAAAGCATTGGTATGAACACAAACCAAAGCCCGGCCGAAGCAACCGGGTTTTGGGTGTATATAGGGTACATTTGTTATTGACAATTCATTAAGAACCATTATAATCTATAAACCTCAAGCGCATGTTGATTATGTAACTGCTTGAAATTATGACGGTATATATTGGCCTTGCAATCCGAGGGTCACAGGTTCGAGCCCTGTTCCGCCCACCATTTTTTTGGGGTGTAGCTCAGTTTGGTTAGAGCGTCCCGTTAGTCCTGACGGGAAGGCCTCGGGATAAAGAACCAGTTCAAAATAATGTGTTCGGTTTTCTTAGGGGGTGTAGCTCAGTTTGGTTAGAGCGCCGGCCTGTCAAGCCGGAGGTCGCGAGTTCAAGTCTCGTCACTCCCGCCACAAGAATAGTAGCCTGTCGGCAGTTGAGACAGGCTTTTTTTATACCATGAGGTACTTTGTTTACGTCATCGAGAGTCTCAAAGACAAAACCTATTCCGCATACAATGGGAACAGGGCTTAAATCTGTCAGACTTATCAACGGTTTTATGGCTGGCTGATATTCTGTGGGTTTGGGAAGAAATATCAACATTTCAGCTGAGTTATGGTGATATATACTAAAACACCATTTAATCGGCTTAAATCATGTTAACTTATTTGATAGATATCATACCTAACCATTTTCAAGTCAAGGCAGTCCAAGAAAGAAAAATGATCTTTCGGATTAAGATGGGGCTCGGCAATCCTAATGCTTTACCCCATCTTCAGGTCCGTATGGTTGTGGATGGCTGGAGTTTTATTTGACCGGCGTCAATTCAACCCTTCGGTTTTTAGCCCGGCCTTCCTTTGTATCATTGCCGGCAGCCGGTTTTGTAAAACCGAAACCTTTTGTGGGAAGTTGTTTAGAATCAACCCCCCGGGAAACAAAATAATCCTTTACCGCTTTGGCCCGTTTTTCAGAAAGGGGCATGTTATATGCTGCGGATCCGATATTGTCTGTGTGACCGTCGATCTCGACGACGAGATTCGGATTCTTTTTCAATATCAAAACCGCTTCTTCGAGCATGGGATATGCTTCGGGCTTTATATCCGCTTTGTCAAAATCAAAAAGCACTACCGCGGCATAGGTCCAGCATCCTCTTTCATCCACGGTGGCGCCCTTGGGGGTATCGGGACATTGATCCTTATCGTCCGTCACGCCGTCCCCGTCACTGTCCATCGGTGCAGCCGG
>JAWOIY010000172.1:0-3693 GCA_046484425.1 Desulfobacterales bacterium
TAACTGTTTAGATTTTGGAAACAAGTCTGTTTTTAGGAAGCTTCAGGTGTGCTTAAATTTTTACTGGAAGCTGTTTGAGTGGATTACGTCTCGTTATGAAAAAACCATTCCGGATTAGCTTGAATGCGATCATATAGCCTTAAAACCAAAACCATTCTCAGAAGCTAAATCCGGTTTTTTCATTACAAGCCGTTATCTACGAGTTCTTTCAGAAAAAATTTAAGCATACCTGGAGCAATTCATTTTCAAAAGGCTAAACTCTTCCGAATCTTTTTATTTGGATTGGTTATGACTCAATCGAGGTGTGAATATATCGTGATCAATGCCTGCTTAAAAGTTTTTTAAGCTCAGAAACAAAATCGTTTACATCTTTAAATTCTCTGTAAACGGAAGCAAATCTAACATATGCGACATCATCTATTTCATGGAGCTTTGCCATGACCTTTTCACCGATTTTGTGAGAAGGGATCTCCTTATCCCCGGTTTCTCTAAGATCACGTTCCAGTTCATCAAGGAATTCCTCGATAACATTCATACTGATATTTCGTTTCTGACATGCCTTTCGGAGGCCCGAACGGACCTTTTCACGGGAAAATAATTCACGACGTCCATCTTTTTTTACAATCATAACAGGAATTTCTTCAATATGTTCATAGGTGGTAAATCGTCTGCCACATAAAATGCATTCCCTGCGTCTCCGGATAACATTTCCGTCTTTACTCAATCTAGAGTCTATCACTTTGTTGTCGATTTCCCCACAAAATGGACACTTCATGAATTCCTCCCTGCCACTCGTTTCAAACTGGGTTTAGTCTTTGAATGGTTAAGCAGTCATTTGTTCCCGACACAACCATTACCCCGATCGACTATTTAACGTTATCCGTTACCGGATTTTTCTCAAACAACTCGGACGAACCGGCATCAATCTTTACAATGTCGACCCTTGCTTCCCTTAACATTTCTTCGGACATAGAGTCTGCATATCCGGACGCATAACAGATTCTATTTATCCCTGCATTGATAATCATCTTGGCACAAATGGAACACGGCAGGTTTGTACAGAAAAGAGATGCACCCTTTATGGAGACACCATGATAGGCGGCCTGAATGATCGCATTCTGCTCAGCATGTATGCCGCGGCAAAGTTCATGATTTTCACCCGAGGCGATATTCAGCCTCTCTCGGAGACATCCTGTTTCAAGGCAGTGTTTAATGCCGGTGGGCGCACCATTATAACCTGTCGATAGAATTCTTTTATCCTTGACGATAATCGCACCGACCGAACGCCGAAGACATGTGGAACGCTTGGCAACCAGAAACGTAATGTCCATAAAATAGGCTTCCCATGAAGGGCGGTGGTATCCCGATGCCATTTTATCCTGCCTCGTTTTCCCAATTGCCATGCAACGGAAATGCTTTGCAAAGTTCAAAAACTCTTTTTTTTGTTGTCGAAATTATTTTGTCATCCGTGTGACTTTGAAGCACATGGACGATGAGCTGTGCGATAATCTCCATCTCGGGCACTTTCATACCCCGGGTGGTAATGGCGGGAGTTCCGATACGGATGCCGCTGGTAAGGGTCGGACTGAGCGTCTCAAATGGTATGGAATTTTTATTGACCGTAATTCCGGCACGACCCAAAGCGTCCTCAGCATCCTTTCCTGTTATTTTCAGATTTCTCAGATCGACAATCATCATGTGATTGTCCGTGCCATTGGAAATGAGCTCTATACCGCTGTCCATCAAATGGCCGGCAAGAGCCTTTGCGTTTTTGACAACATTCTTCTGGTAAGTCTTGAACGATTCACTCAAGGCTTCCTTGAAAGCAACCGCTTTGGCGGCAATAACATGCATCAACGGTCCGCCTTGAATGCCCGGAAATATCTCTTTGTTCAATTTTTCGCTATAGTCGTTTCTTGCCAGAATCAGGCCGCCGCGGGGGCCTCTCAAGGTTTTGTGCGTCGTTGAAGTGATCACATCGGCAAACGGCACGGGAGACGGATGAAGTCCCGCTGCCACCAAACCCGCAATATGGGCCATATCCACCATCAAATACGCCTTTACCGAGGCCGCGATCTGTGAAAACGCATCAAAGTCGATAATACGAGGATAGGCACTGGCACCGGCAACAATCAACTTCGGACGATGCTTTTTTGCCAACCGTGCCAGTGCTTCATAGTCTATCGTTCCGGTATCCGCGCTTACGCCATAGTGAATAAAATTATAAAGCTTTCCTGAAAAACTGGCCGGACTCCCGTGTGTAAGATGCCCGCCATGGGCCAGATTCATACCAAGGACCGTATCTCCGAATTCCAACAAAGCAAAGTATACCGCCATGTTGGCCTGTGAACCCGAGTGGGGTTGAACATTGGCATACACGGCGTTGAATAATTTTTTAGCCCGACTTACCGCCAGTTTTTCTGCAACATCGACATATTCACATCCGCCATAATAGCGTTTATCGGGATAACCCTCGGCATACTTATTGGTTAAAACACTTGCCTGAACGGCCATTACCGCGGGACTGGCGATATTTTCCGAGGCGATAAGCTCCAGCGTGTTGGTCTGCCGATCGATTTCCATTGAAATCGCACGGGCAAGCTCCGGATCTACCTTCTCAACAAATTTAAAATTCAAATATCTTTTCCTTGCCAGACCAGACGCTGATTGGCCGATTTTGTCTGATTTATATCAAAAAACGTTTTAATAATCCACCGAACCTTGCCGAACTCGTAAAAAGTCTTTTGTGAGCGACATTTGAGCATTTGGGGAATCAGCGTTTCAAGCGGCGAAGCGTTAAAAATTTCAAGCTGTTTGAGGCGCTTGCGCCGAGTTCTTGAAATTTAGCGTCACCGGTTGAAACGCCCCCAAATGGTCACGGAGCGAGCAAAATCGACTTTTTACGAGACCATCAACCTTGGGTGATAAATGGTTTAACCCTTTACCCCATACGCATGTCGATCCCATCAAATTTTTCCAGCCGCAGAAGATGCCGGCCACCGTCAAAAGGTGTTTCCAACCAAACTTTCACAATCTCCATGGCGAGGGATTCTCCGATAACACGCGCCCCCATAACCAGAATATTGGAATTGTTGTGCTGTCTGCTCATGATAGCGGAAAAAAGATCGCCACACAGCGCCGCCCTGACATGAGGAAATTTGTTGGCCACCATGGACATACCGATCCCTGTACCGCACATGAGTATGCCTCGCTCAAATTTACGCGATGAAACCGCAGATGCGACTTTGATCCCAAAATCCGGATAGTCGACCGAATCTTCGCTAAAGCAACCGACATCCTCAACCTTAATGGATCTTTCAACGAGAAACGCTTTGACTTTTTCTTTCAAAGCATATGCAGCATGATCACATCCGATGACAATGGGTGTTCTGTTTTCGGCCATAATGTTATCCTGCATACTACAACTTGAACGGATCGAGTAAAAAAGATTCTTTGGAAACGATCAAAATTATTCGACATCAACATCAATTACAGCGCGGCCCTTATAAGTACCGCAACTGGGGCATGCATGGTGTGGGAGTCTGGCATCACCGCACTGGGGGCAGTTGGTCAGATTGGGGGCCGCAATTTTTTGATGCGTCCGCCGTTTGTCTCGTCTTGATTTTGATTTTTTTCGCTTTGGAACCGCCATAATTAATCACCTAACTTATTGTTTTTGTTTAAATAGTTTAT
>JAWOIY010000174.1:0-8099 GCA_046484425.1 Desulfobacterales bacterium
GCCAACTCCAGATCAAAGTCCAGAGAACTGTCATAATGCCGCGTAAGGAATATAAATCTCGCGGCATCCCGCCCGACTTCCTTAACGACCTCATTTAATGTAACAAACTCGCCGGCCCGGGTCGACATGGCCACAGGCTCTCCCTCGCGAAGAAGGTTAACAAGCTGCACAAGAATAACCTTAAACCGATCCCTGTTCAGTCCCGCCGACTCGATGGCACCGGTTACACGAGGAATGTATCCATGATGATCGGCGCCCCAGACATCGATGACCTGATCGAACCCGCGCTCAAATTTGTCCATATGGTATGCAATGTCCGATGCAAAATATGTGGTCTGTCCGTTTTTACGAATCACCACACGGTCTTTTTCATCTCCAAAATCTGTGGTTTTAAACCAGAATGCGCCCTCATTTTCGTAAATAATGTTTTTATCTTTAAAACGGTCGATAACTGCCTTCACCTTACCGGAATCATAAAGACTCTGTTCACTGAACCAGTTATCAAACTTAATACCGAAATCCAACAAATCCTGTCGCATCTCCTCAGTAATTCGCTCTGCCGCAAAACGGGCACAATATAAAATCGCCTGTTCCTCATCCAGTTCCAAAAGCGCCTTACCCTTTTGTTCCATTATTACTTTCGCATGATCAACGATATAATCCCCCTGATAACACTCTTGGGGGAATTGAATATTTTCCCCAAGAAGCGCTTTATAGCGCAGGTAAACAGATTTACCCAGTGTATTTATCTGCCGGCCCGAATCGTTGATATAGTATTCTCTTTGGACGTCATATCCGCAAAATTGCAAAATATTCGCCACACTGTCACCCACCGCGCCGCCCCGTCCGTGTCCGACATGCAGCGGGCCCGTAGGATTGGAACTTACAAATTCAACCTGAATTTTTTTGCCTTTCCCAATATCTGAAGCGCCGTAGTAAAAATCATCTTGATGGATTTTATGTAAAACAGGATGCCAGGACAGCGTATTGATAAAGAAATTAATAAATCCGGGACCGGCAATCTCCGTTTTCGCCAGAATATGATCGGGATCCGAGATGTGTCTTAAAATCGTTTTTGCGATGTCACGCGGGGGCATTTTCTGGATAGATGCAGTGACCATGGCAATATTTGTGGAAAAATCACCGTGCGTCGCTATCTTGGGCACTTCAACTTCGATCTCAGGGACCGATTTTTCAGGGAAATCCCCGTTTTCATATGCACAGGCAATGGCATCGATAACAAGATTTTTGATTTTCTGTTTCATTTTTTATGCGTTTATGTTTCCGTGATATTATTTCAAAAAGGTTCCATTTCATAAAGACTTTTAATCCTTAAGTCAAGCTGCTTTGCCGATTTATCCTTTCAGCCGCACTTGAAATTTAGCTATTTTTGTGACACAGTCAATTCTCAAACTTCAGACGGTTAACCGGTTGATATGTTTGAATACAAAAAAGTGACAAACTCGCAAAAAGTCTAAGGAGGAAAAAAAAGATGCTGGTTAAAAACTGGATGAGCAAGGAAGTGATCACCGTAGATGCCGACGACTCGATGCAGAATGCCATCTATATCATGCAGGAACAGGGTATCAAAATATTGCCGGTCATGAAAGATGGAAACATCGTGGGCATCATAACCGACAGGGACCTGAAAAAAGCATCTCCTTCTGACGCGACAACCCTCGATATGCATGAGCTGTTATTTTTGGTTTCCAAAATAAAAGTCAGAGACTTGATGAAAAAGCCGGTTTGCACAGTCAGGCCGGATCATACCATCGAAGAGGCGGCCGTCATTCTTCTTGAAAAAAAGATTTCGGGCCTACCGGTGGTCGACGTAAATAATCGCCTCGTCGGAATAATTACGCGAAGCGATATTTTCAGAATGTTCATATCCCTCAGGGGATTGGGCGAAAAAGGCATGCAGTTTGCCGTTCGCATCAAAGATATGCCGGGCATTATAAAAGAAATCCGGGAACTTATCCACGAATATGGAGGGCGCACGGCCAGCATTTTGAGTTCATCGAACACCGTACCCGACGGCTATCTGAATTTCTACTTCAGGATTTACAACATCGACAGAGAGAAGCTTCCGTCTCTTTTAGACAAAATCAGGGAGAAAGGAACGCTTATTTACATGGTAGACCACAGAGAAAACAAACGCACCATTTTCGAAGCCTGACCCCTAAAAGATCCCGAATTGTTGGATAGGGCCGGGCATTGGTTGTCCTCAGAAGAGATTTGCTTTGTTGAATGTTCATTGATTTACTGAAATTCCAAATCTCAAATCCCAAATATCAAACAAATACCAATGACCAAATTTCTAAAATTTTAACAATGTCTCGTGTTGAAATGTTTTGGTCAGCCGACTTCGCCATAATGGCCTTTGGCTACGACGGCTGAATTGAATATTGCAATTTGAGACCTGCCCACTCGTGCCTTGCAATGGCAGGCGGGTTTATTTGTAATTTGCCTGCCAGCCAGCTTTTTGGCGGGGTGCTTGGAATTTGTAATTTTGGACTCAAACCTCATAGATTGAGCCATTTATTTTGACTACCCCAATACGGGAAGGCTTGGCCCATAAATGATCCCATATTCTGGAGGAGGACCAGGTTTTCAATGTAGAACAACTCCAGAGTCCGGGGGTTTTTAATGCTTTTTCACTCATCTTCGGGGTGATCGTGATCGTGCTCTTCGGACTCATGACCCGGATGGTCGTGGTCGTGGTAACGGCGCGGTGGGTGATCATGGACCTTCTCGTCCCCGGGATGGATGTGCGTGAAACGGTGTCTGTGTTCGTGAACATGTTCGTGAAAATGGTCGTGCTCAACCTCTTCATGCCGATGCAGGTGCGTATGCAGGTGTTGGTGTAAATGACGATGCTCGTGTTCGTGCTGCATCGTCAGGATGGCGCTGCTGCTGAGCCGCCGGTAAGTGTAGGACAACTCGTTGAGGTTGCCGAGTCGTTCATCCTCCAAAAAAGCATGGGTCGGCATATCTTCCAGAATTCGCCCCCCGTGCATCACGAGGGTACGGCGGGTCAATTCTTTGACGAAAAACATATCATGACTGACGAGCAAAAGGGTCACGTCGAGGTTGCACAGAATATTCAGCAGCAGCTCTTCGCCATGCGGATCGAGTCCGGCTGTCGGTTCGTCCAATATGAGCAGCCTCGGTTCCATGGCAAGAACACAGGCCAGTGCCAGGCGCTTGCGCTCACCACCGGACAGATGCAAGGGGACACGATTTTCGAAGCCTTCCAAACGAACCATCGAAAGCGCCTGTGCAAGCCGTTTGCATGACTCGTCATGCGAATAGCCGAGCTGATTCAATCCAAAGGTAATCTCTTCCCGCACACTTGGGCAGAAGAGTTGGTCGGCGCAGTCCTGAAAAACCATTCCGACCTGCCGCCAGAGGGTCTTGCGCCATCTTCGTGTCATCAACCGACCGGCAAAACGAAACGCTCCGAGTCCCTGGCGAAGGCCGATGAAACAGGACAACAGTGTGGTTTTACCAGCGCCGTTCTCACCGACAATCGAAATCCGTTCGCCCTCATGAATGGACAGGTTGATATCGTGTAACGCGAGGGTTCCGTCCGGATAACGATACCGGTAATCGCAAAGGGCCACAAGCGGTTTCCCTTCCGAAAAACCAGGAAAAGCGGGATGCCGGTGCGGCGCATCAACCGAATTTGATTCGGTTTGATTGCATGACGAGACAGTGTCAACCAGACGAAAAGAAAAATCGAGACCATGTTCGCGCAAGGATTGACGTTGGGAGACCAGTTCGCGGACCGTGTAGTCATGATGTATGCGACCCCGATCGAGAACCACGGCCCGGTCGCAGAGTTCATAGAGAAAAATCAGGTCGTGGCTGATGCAGATCAGGGTGCCGGAGTAATCCCTCAACAGATTGAGAAAGACTTCCTCTTGATGCCGGTCCAAATTCGAGGTCGGTTCATCCAGGAACAGCACGTCCGGTTTCATGGCAAGGAGCCCGGCCAGGGCGGCGCGTTTTTTTTGTCCGAAGCTGAGATTGTGCGGCGCTTTGTACGCCATGTCAATCAGGCTGACGCGTTGCAGTGCCTGCCGGGCCGCCTGCTCCGCATCCTGTCGGGACAACCCTTGATGACGGGGGCCGAAAGCCGTATCCTCCAGCAGTGTGTGACCGAAGAGCTGGTCATCCGGATCCTGAAAAAGAAGGCCGATCTCAAGCCTGTTCCGGTCGAGATGTTCCCCTTTCAACCGTTCCCCTTTGTAGTGAACTTCCCCGGCGGTAGGCAGCAGCAGCCCACAGAGCTGTTTAATCAGTGTGGTCTTGCCGGAACCGTTTTGTCCGACCAAAGCGATCCGGTCCCCTTTGGCAATGTCAAGGTCGATACCGGATAAAGCCAGGGTATCATCCGGATAGTGATACGCCAGTCCGCGGATGCTGAACAGGGAAGTATCCGAAGTCTGCCGCCGAATCGGACCCAGAGGTTCGTGCATTATGCTCACTCCTTACCAGACCATCCGGTCATATACAATCAGTGCCGCTCCAAGGGCCAGCCAGAAGGACGACACAACCAGATCTCTTGTCCGTAACCGCAGTTCGACCGGTTCCGGAAACCGTCCCCGGTAACCGCGCGCCCGCATGGCATCGAAAACCCGCTCGGTCCTTTCGAAGCTGCGAACAAAAAGCATTCCGATAAAATTTCCCACTGCACGCAGCGCAGCCAGATTCGTGCGCCTGCGGAATCCGCGTACCCGCATGCCGGAAACCATGCGCCGGGCTTCGTGACGGAAGACATGCAAATATCGATAGCTGAGCAGCACCATCTGCCCAATAATCTCCGGCGCACCAAGACGGGAGAGCCCGTGAAGGGTTACCGGCAGAGGTGCGGTTGACAGCAGCGGCTCCATCAACAGTGCAATGGCAACTGCTTTGGCCGCAATTGTCGCAGCCAGCCGCAAACCGCGAAGGTTGAAACCGAGCCGCTCCATTCCGTTGAAAACCAGCACCGTGTCACCATTATGTACAGGCGCTGAAAAGGGCATAATCACCAGGAACATGCTGACAAAACCGGTAATCGCCAGCAGTCTCAGAACAACCCTTGAAAAAGAAGCCCTTGCAATCACCAGAATCAGCAACGAGATACCGATGGCGGCCAGTGCCGGGGGGAGGTGTTTCAATGATGCGATAACAAAACTGTAAACAAGGATGGTTGCTATTTTGCAGCGCACATCCCAGCGATGAAACAGCGAAACACCGGCCGTATCCGCTAGGGGCGGTACCGACCAGTCACGGTCCTCTTCGGCTGCACTTCGGCTGTGCATAATGCGCCGCAACCATACCACGCCGGTCGCCAGAACTGCTGCCGGGATCAATATGAGCAGGGGTAGCTGCCACAAAGGCAGCTCTATATGTATTACATTAACCATGCCTGCCTTTTTGCGGTCGCATAAACAATGGTTTCAGAAGTTCAGGCTTAACCCGGGCCAGAAAGCCGATGGTAAAAGCGCTCACTATGCCCTCAATGATAAATACAGGGACGTGCGCAAGCAATGCAATCTTGGCAACACCGAAAAAATCCTCGCCGCCGGTCACCAGGAGTATCGCCAAAAAAATTGCTGCCAGTGCTGAACCTGAAGCACCCGCCACCCCCCCGACGACCGCCTGCCGGACCCGGGTGTGGCCTTTATATCTCTGGAAGAACCAGCCGCACATCAGAGCCGGCAGTCCCATCATTAAGGCATTGGCGCCAAGAGCGGTTAAGCCTCCGAATTGAAACAGGAAGCTTTGCAGCAGAAGGCCAAGCCCGATGGAGAGAAAAGCCGACGATCCCAGCAGTGCCCCTGTCAGGCCCGGTATGAGGAGATGGACGCTGGTCGGCCCAAAAGGTACGTGAACCAGTGAGGCGACAAAAAAGGCCGCCGTCATCACCGCCAACTTTGGCAGCTCTTCATTGCGCGTTCGGCGGGCGCTCCAGGCTGCCAGTGCAGCGCCGGCGACATAACTGCCGACCGTGACGGAAAGGGGGAGAACCCCGTCGGAAATATGCATTATTTCTCCTTGCGGCGCGAGGCAACAAAAGCGGCCACCCCGAACAGGCCAAAGATGTAGCCAATGCCTGCGAAAACTTCTTTGAGGCCCGGTTTGTCGAGATCGGCCCGCAGGGCTGCGATTTCCCGCTGAATCCGCCTCAGATCGCCGGACAACTTGTTGTTTTGTTCCTTTAAAAGCGTGGCGATCTCCTGAAAACCCTCATGCGGGGGCGTCTGTGCCGGAAGTACACCCGGCAGTCCTGCCAGACAGACCCACAGGATGCCGATAATGAGCGCCTTTTGAATAACCTTCATTTCCCAGCCTCCACGTCAGATTTTTTCAGCTTGAAACTGTTTTTATGTCCCATGGTTGCCTCAATAACAATGGTCAAATCATCGACCTTTGGCACGTTAAAGCTGAACAGTCCTGCCTTGTCCGTCAACCCTTCCAAAAGCAGGCTGTTTCGACTGTCATAAACCAGCACCTTGCCGCTTTCAATAGGGGTACCATCCGGAAAGTAGCTCTCTGTATAAACCTTCCCTCCTTCGACATAAGCGAACAGGTTGACCTTGTGCGCCAGTGCGGTCGAGTTGGTCAGTAATATCAAAACAACCGGAACGAAAAGATGCAAAAGTGTTTTCATAACAAGATCCTTTTAATATCATTATCCGCAAAAAAAGTGAACCACCCAAAGTGTTATTGACTTCAAGCGAAGTAACCGGAAACCACCCGCCGTTATTTCATATCCCGGGTATGGACCCAGTAAACAGCACCGATTTCAACGCCTTTTTCCGTATCATCGTGTTTCAGCTTCCAGTCCGCTTCACTGAGTGCTGCAAATCCCCACCAGCCGGCCCTTGACATGGCGTAGCTGAAAACGCCGTTGGCATCGGCTTTGACCACTTGAGTTACGTAGGGATCCGCCGGAGGGA
Source organism: Desulfobacterales bacterium (assembly GCA_046484425.1). Lineage (GTDB taxonomy): Bacteria > Desulfobacterota > Desulfobacteria > Desulfobacterales > UBA11574 > UBA11574. The sequence continues at coordinate 6,951 of JAWOIY010000174.1, forward strand.
TAACAACGCTGATATTTCCGGGTGACTCGTTCAGATACTCGATCTCCACCTCGGCAAAGGGGACCGGTTTTCCTTTCAGCAACACCTGCCCGGTAAAGAGGTTTCCGGTCCATAGTCCGTAAGGACGCGTCAGGGGAATGATTTCGGTCTCCAAACCGACCGGTTCATCCCAACCTTCCTCTAATCCGAATGCGCTTACACAAACTTTGGTGTAATGAACAATGAAAACGTCTTCAGCCGGCTCCCAGTACGGAGCAGGCTGGACATAGAAGGTATGGTCTCCGGGTCTGCGGATCCGGTAGTCGGCGGTCCAGAATGTGAAGCTTTCGGTCTGGTCAGGGCTCTTCCCCTTGACCATCTTAAGGGCATCAAGCAAATCAGTCTTCTTCCCGTCGTGGACCACGCCGAACACCTTGGGTTTGGCCATTTCCATATAATGCATTTCCATGGGATGGATGAACTTGACCTGAAGGTTCAAGGTCCTGGAGTCATCCTGGGTCACGATATCGTCTGATGGGGTAATGGTTCCGAAATGGGCCAGTGACGGAGTTGTAACGAGCATCATCATCGTTAAAACCACGACGGACAGAATTGAAATTGCTGAGCGCATAATACATGCCTCCTTTTTTTATCGGTTTTGGCTCAATTATTCATAGATTAAAACTCTACTGCAAGCTGAGCGATAAAGGAATCTTTTTCCTGGACATCACCTTCGAATTCTCCGTGCAGATATTCAAGAGCCAGGTTGGTGTTTTTAAAGAAGCCCCAATTCAGCACTGCGCCATACCGGGATTCCGGTAAAAAGTCCGGTCCGCCGTCATCAGATCCATCATAGCGAGCCGCCAGTTCCAGATTATCCGTTATGGCCACGCCCAGTTCCGCATTCCAGGCCAAGGGTTTGCGCTCTTTTGGATCTGCGGCATCATATATTTCTCCGGCCTTGAAATGATCGAGTGCGCCGACATATTCACCAATCAGCTTAAACCGCCCTAAAAATTTGAAACTGACAAAGGCACTCCAGCCGCCGACCAGCGAATCAAGATTATCCGGATCCACCACTGCCTCATTAAATGAATCCGAACCTGCCAGATTCGAAGTGTACGATGCGCCGAACATCAGGTTTTCAAAGGGATTCACGACTATGCTCCC
>JAWOIY010000178.1:0-7066 GCA_046484425.1 Desulfobacterales bacterium
AAGAAATTCCCTTAAGGGTCAGATGCACGGACTGTAAAATTGACTGGACCGCCCATGAACCGGTTTTTATATGTCGAAAATGTAAAGGCGGATCCGTAGAAATGCTATCAGGCCGCGAACTGGATATTACGTCCATCGAAGTTGTCGACAAGGAAACTTAATATGGCCGAAAGCATGTATAAAACCCCGAAATATTACCACCATAAAGATTTTCAAAAGTCCCACAATTCTCTTAACGGTCAACAAATATCCGGAACAGGAAAGAAACCGGGGACCAGAGAAATAAAAATCGACCGTAGGCTGCTGGACGTTAATGATACGATTGCAGCGCAGAACCGTAAACTGTTTGAAGAAAAAGGCGTTTTTGTTATCAACGTCATGAGTTCGCCGGGCTCCGGGAAAACCGCTATTTTGGAAAAGACGCTGGCTCGCATTACACCGGCAATTCGGTGTGCTGTGATTGTTGGAGATATTTGTACGTCGAATGACGCCAATCGGCTTTCCGGTTTCGGCGCACCGGTGGTTCAGGTCAACACCGATGCATTTGGCGGGGACTGTCATCTGGCGGCCCATGTCATTAAAACAGCCGCCGATAACTTCAACCTGGATGAAATTGATCTGTTGATTATCGAAAATTTGGGGAATTTGGTTTGTCCGGCCGAGTTCGATATGGGTGAACACCTTCGGATCGTTGTCCTCAGCGTCACCGAAGGAGAAGACAAACCCCTTAAATATCCCCTGATGTTTCGGGTGTGTGATGCGGCGCTGCTTAATAAAATCGATTTGCTGCCGTATCTCGATTATGACAGGGAGACGGCGGTTCAAAATATCCTGACAGTCAATCCCGGCATGACGGTTTTTGAAATATCTGCTAAAACAGAACAAGGTTTTGATTCCTGGATCGAATGGTTGAATAAAAGCATCACAGATAAGGCCTTCGGTTGAGTTCAAATATGAATTAGGCAAGGTGAACCTGGCGAACAGAGATGATATTCGGCAGTGTTCCCAGCTCATGGAGCACCGTTTCATCTGCCGGTGTGTCGATGTTTACCAGACATATGGCCCGGTCGCCGCGCCTGCCGAGCTGAAAACGTCCGATGTTGATATTATGGCGTCCAAGGGTCGTCCCCACATTTCCGATAACCCCCGGCCTGTCGATATTCTGAATAATGATCATCCATCCTTCAGGGATGGCGTCCAGATAGATCTCTCCAATCTTTACGAGCCTCGGATATTTTTTTTCATAGATGGTTCCCCAGATTTCGTCGATTTCTCCTTTTAGACCTTCGAGTTTCATCCGGATCAAACTGGTAAAGTCGTGCTTTGCAGAACTGATTGTTTCGTGGACATGGATCCCCTTTTCTCGGGCAAGGGCCGGTGCATTGACATAATTTACCGGGGTGTCGGTAAACGAACCCAGCAGTCCTTTCAGACCGGCATGTGTCAGCGGTCGTGTGTCCAGGTTGGCGACACTGCCGCTGTAGCTTATGGTAATATCGTGAATTTTTCTGACCAACTGTCCCATCAGGGAACCCATTTTTTCAGTCAGGTCCAGATAGGGACGGAGCTGATTCATCACTTCCATGGGCAGCGACGGAAAATTGACGGCATTGGTTATAATGCCGTCCAAAAGGTAGGCGGCCATTTGGTTGGCAATCATATCCGCAACTTTTTCCTGGGCTTCTCCGGTGCTGGCACCCAAATGGGGAGTAAAGATGACATTTGGATGCTGGAGTATGGGGAGGTCCGGGTCCGGTGGTTCGAGTGGAAGAACATCAAGGGCTGCTCCGGCGACATGTCCGCTTAAGACGGCCTGGTAAAGATCTTCGATGTTAACCACTTCTCCTCTGGAGCAGTTGATGATTCTGACCCCTTTTTTCATCTTGTTAATCGCCGTTGCATTGATCATGCCCGCTGTTTCCGGAAGACGCGGCACATGAAGCGTTATAAAATCTGAACGCGCAAGCAGGTCATCCAGGGGAACAAGTTCCACATCAAGGGCTTTTGCGGCGTCCTTGCTGACGTAAGGGTCGGCTGCGATGACAGCCATTTTCAGGCCCTTTGCACGATCCGCAACCACGCGGCCGATATGACCGAGACCGATGATACCTAAGGTTTTCCCGGTGATTTCAATGCCGGACAGCTTCTTTTTTTCCCATTTCCCCTGTCGTAGGGATGCCGTTCCCTGGGGAATGTTTCTGGCAAGGGCCAGCATGAGAGAGATCGTATGCTCTGCCGTAGTGATTGTATTCCCGCCGGGAGCATTCATAACAACGATTCCCTGTTTTGTGGCGGCCGGAACATCGATATTGTCGACCCCGATACCGGCGCGGCCGATAACTTTGAGCCGGACGGCGTTTTTTAACACCTCTTCCGTAACGCGGGTTCCGCTCCGGATGGCAAGGCCGTGGAATTCACCGATAATTTTGGACAAGACTTTTGGATCCGATGTTGCCTTTTCATTATCGACGACAACCTCTATATTTCCGGTTGCTTCAAGAATGTTCTTTGCAACAGGGGCCATGTTGTCCCTGACCATTACTTTATACATAACCGGCTCCTATAGGGCGTTTTTCCAGAAAGGGGACAATTCTCGCAGCCGCTCGATAATTGGCGGAAGCTTTTCGATGATAAAGTCGATTTCTTTTTCGGTATTGTAAATACTGAGGCTGAATCGGATCGAACCGTGGGCCGCGGTAAACGGGACTCCCATGGCTCTGAGGACGTGGGACGGTTCCAGGGAACCCGATGTACACGCCGATCCGGACGAAGCACAGATGCCGTACTCGTCCATCATTAAAAGGATGGATTCGCCTTCAACATACTCAAAGGCGATACTTGTGGTGTTTGGCAGACGATTGTCTCTATCACCGTTGATCATGGTGTTGGGAACGCGTTTTAATATTTCATTTTCAAGCTTGTCTCTTAAGCGTTTAATCCTGGTGTTTTCATCGGACAAATTGGCGGCGGCCAGTTCGCTTGCTTTTCCCAATCCGATAATGGAAGCCACATTTTCGGTCCCGCCCCTCCGGCCTTTTTCCTGATGGCCTCCGATCAAAAAAGGCGAATATTTGGTTCCTTTACGGACATAAAGCGCTCCCACGCCTTTTGAACCGTGAAGTTTATGCCCTGAAAGGGAGAGCATATCGACACTGGTATTTTTCAGGTCTATCGGGATTTTTCCAACAGCCTGAACGGCATCCGTATGGAATACAATTCCTTTTTCCTTCAATACCCCTCCGATTTCTTCAATCGGAAAGATGACACCGGATTCATTGTTGGCCCACATTATACTGACAATTGCGGTATCCTCATCGAGACTTTTATACAGATAAGCCAGGTCAAGACGACCTTTTCGGTCAACGGGCACAAATGTTACCCGGTAGCCGTTTTTGGACAGATACTCATAAAGATTTTTGACCGCCGGATGCTCCACCCTGGAAGTTACAATATGTTTCTTGTTGGAATTCGATAAAATCGCGGCCCGGATTGCCGTGCTGTCACTCTCCGTACCACAGCTGGTGAATATAATTTCCTCCGGAGAGGCTCCGAGAAGTCTCCCCACGCGTTCCCGCGCTTCAGCCACCTTGTGTTCCACCATACCGCCAAAAGTATGCATGCTGGAAGGATTTCCATAAAATTCCGAAAAATATGGAAGCATTTCTTCCAAAACTTCCGGTGCAACCCGTGTTGTGGCATTGTTGTCCACATAAATGACTTTCACGACGACACCTCCTCTACCAGGAGCTCAGGGGAAACCAATTCCCTGAGTTTGGACTCCACATAATGTTTAAGCGTTATTTGGGATGCGCTGCATGTGGCACAGGTTCCCTGAAGTTTCACAAGAACGTTGTTTCCATCCACATCCACAAGCTCAATATCTCCCCCGTCTTTTTTCAATGCCGGTTTAATTTCACGTTCCAAAGTTTCTTCGATCAGTTTTATTTTTTGAATATTGGTTAAACGGATGACCTTTTTCTTCGCTTTGATTTCACGGCCGAGCGTAGTGTCGATAATTTTCTGAATCTTATCGTGGCAACTTTCGCATCCGCCGCCGGCCTTGACATAATTGGTCACATCTTCAATAGATTTCAAGCTGTTTTCTCTGACTGCGCGTTCTATCTCGAGATCGGTTACCCCGAAGCATTCACAAACAATTTCACCCTCCACTTTCTTTTCTGCTTCTCCGCGATAATTTGAAATCGCCTTTTCAAGGGCGTCGCGACCCATTACCGAGCAATGCATCTTTTGTTTCGGCAGGCCGCCCAAAAATTCTGCAATGTCTTCATTGGTGATCTTTTCGGCTTCTTCCAGCGTAAGGCCTTTTAGCATTTCGGTCAGGGCCGATGAAGAAGCAATGGCACTTGCACAGCCAAAGGTCTGAAATTTCGCGTCCTTGATCCGTTTATTTTCATCCAGCTTAAAATAGAGTGTCAGGGCGTCCCCGCATGCCAGGGAGCCGACTTCTCCGATACCGTCGGCATCGTCAATCACGCCCACATTTCTCGGGTTGAGGAAGTGATCTTTTACCGTTTTTGTATATTCCCACATAACATCCTCCTGTGCCTGGTATAATTCGGATTATAAACAAACCTATATTGTAATCATTTAATTGGAAAAGAAAAGCCCCTTATCAAATTGCCTCCCAGTTAATATCTGTATCAGGACAAGCGCCGTATATGTGCCGTCAATTTTTCTGGTTCTTTCCCTAAGAGTCCTGCAGTACGTTCAGACCAAAATATACATAATGAAGGCCCGAAGCGATGGTAAGGCCTGCCGTAATCCAGAAAAGCAGCCATTTAATGGTCTGGATACCCGGAATCATCGGATTAAGAAGGATTAAAAAAATCGTCAAAACTTGTGCGACTGTCGTCCATTTGCTGACAAGACTCGGGTTCATTTCAATATGAATGTCCGATATCGCAAAAACAGCAATGCCGGTGATAATCAGAATATCACGGCTGAGCACAATTACAGCCAGCCAGGCGGGAACAGTTTTAAGAACCGCCAGGCTTACAAACGCAGAAGCCAGCAGGAGTTTGTCGGCAATGGGATCAAGGTAGGCACCCAATAGACTGTGCTGATTAAAGTATCTGGCCAGAAGGCCGTCCAGTATGTCACTGATGGCCGCAACGGTAAACACAATCAGCGCAAAATGGAACATATCCTTTAAAAGAAAAATGACAAAAAGAGGCGTAAGTAAAATCCTCATAACAGTTAGGATATTGGGAATATTTATACTCAATTCTCTATTTTCTCAGGTTCTGCGGTTTTTCGGTTCAAAATTATGGGTTTTCGGCACTGATAAAATCCAATTATTGTAGCAACTTGTGGTTCAAATTATGAGACCTTTGCAAAACGCCCCCAAGGACGTTTCGGGAAAACAACTCCCCGCCCGAATAGTTGCGTTTGAAGATTAACCGGAAGTGAGCGCAACCCTTAAGTGGTGCTGTGAAACTTCGTAAATGCTAATGTCCAACGATTCATAGCTTTTTAACATCAAGTCATCTGCAAGGGCTTTGGCATTTCCCTGGAATTTAACGTTGATAAGGGCCTCGTCGGCCTTTAATTCCTTTATCTGCAAATTCTTGATACCGGGAATCTTGTTGAGAATACGGATGAATTTTTCGAAATTGGCCAAATTGCTCGTACCTTCAACGACAATTTCAATAATTTTAGACGTCTCTTTTCCCTTCTGCCACACCGCAATGATTTGGGTGGCCAGTGTTTCACCTGCTTGTGAACCGGCAGCGGAAAGCGCATTCCGGGTGCCGGTTTTTTCATCGGCATTTGCTGTAACGCCGCTTTGTGTTGTGGCGGCGACTTCTTCACCGGTATCCGTCCGAACGGCACGTGCAGATACGATTCCCTTGAATGACCGTATGTTTTTCCCCATGATATTCTGTGTTTTGTCTATAGTGGCCATGCCGACAATAACGACGTCCGCATTCAATGAAAGACCAAGTTTGGCCGCTTCATAATTATTGAGATCAGGTTTGTTGTATTGATCATCTATGGTTATATTTTGAGAGATGCTCGAATGGTCAGCCATTTGGAATCCCCTGTTTTTCAAGGTTTCAGCCAAAGCGTTGACCGAAAAAATATTCCCCAAAACCGTCTGTTGTCCCCACCAGTATTTCGGCGAACTGTCCTCAGGGTCCTGCTCTGAAATCAAAACAAGTATTTTTGGCAAGGATTTTCCGCCCGACATAATACCGGCGTCTGCCATAAGTTTTTTCAAACCGGCCACAGAGACAGTTGCTTCTACCATCACCTTGTAAGCATCTTTGATCTGAAACTCCGCCAGCACCCTGTAACCTTCAATAAACTTTGCCGTTTGATTATAAAGCGCTTCATTGAATGCTTGAAACGTCCGATTTAAAGCTTCCGGCGGCATAAGTTCCATTGCCACACGCTCTACGGCGGACACCAGACTGTTTTCGATGGCGTTTGATCTTGCACCGGCAGAATCCGCTTTATGGATTTTACCTGTTCCGATGACGACAACAGTTTGTGTGGAAACCGGTTCTTCGGCCAGAACGCTCACGGATGGTGTAAAAATAACTGAAAGAAAACATATTATAAAAATGAAATTGATAACGGTTTTAGAAGACATGGACATACTTTTTTTCTCCTCCGTACCCGACAAAATGATTTATTTGATGCACTCCATCATATTAACTACTAAGAAAATGACTCCAAGGATCAAGGCATTATCTTTATTTATTTGTTTTTAAAGATTTTTCACTCGAACCCTTGAATCCTGGAACCCTTGGACCCTTGTCATTCGACCAACTAATCGGGAGATAATCCGAATTTGATAATAGCACATTTAAAAATTTCTGGCTAAAGTATAGTCGGCAATCATCAATAGGATCTCTTTGGTTTTTGAATCATGAAAGACGGAGAGCGCTTTCTTTGCATTTTGGACATATTTTGTTGCAAGGGTTTGCGTATACGTTTGTCCCCCGTATTTATTGATCATCCTTATCAATGTTTCAAAATCGTTAACAGAAAAATCTTTGTTTTTTATGATGTTTTCCATGTGCGTTCGATTTTTTGCGTC
>JAWOIY010000212.1:0-15813 GCA_046484425.1 Desulfobacterales bacterium
GTGTGCTTAAATTTTTACTGGAAGCTGTTTGAGTGGATTACGGCTCGTTATGAAAAAACCATTCCGGATTGGCTTGAATGCGATTATATGGCCTTAAAATCAAAACCATTTTCAGAAGCTAAAACCAGTTTTTTCATTACGAGCCGTTATCTACGAGTTCTTTCAGAAAAAATTTAAGCACACTTGGAGCGATTCAATTTCAAAAGGCTAAACTCTTACAAAGTTTTTTCTCCGGATTATCCGGATTAAGATCAAGTGAACGTACCGGTTTGAATACTTAATATTGAGGAGAAAAAAGCATTTGAACACCGACCACAAAAAAATAATCGCTGAAAACAGAAAAGCCAGACACAACTATTTCATCGAAGAGACATATGAAACAGGTGTGGTTCTTCTGGGAACAGAAGTTAAATCTCTTCGACTTGGCCGTGTCAATTTGAAAGATTCATATGCCCGGATCCATAAAGGCGAAGTGTTTGCTCACCAGATTCACATCGGAGCCTATCCCTTTGCCCATTATGACAATCATGATCCGTTAAGAAAAAGAAAACTTCTTTTACACAAATACGAAATCAAGAAACTCTACGGCAAAGTCAATGAAAAGGGGTTTTCCCTAATCCCCTTAAAAATTTATTTCCAAAACGGGAAGGCCAAATTAACATTGGCTCTTGCCAGGGGTAAACGAAAGTATGATAAGCGTGAGACCATCCGGCGGCGTGACGAGCAAAGAGATTTTGAAAGGGCTAAAAAGGGACACTGAAAACGGTATCTGCGCCAAGCGGGATTTTCCGCTGCGCTCCAATAAGCTGCGGTACATTAAGATGAACTGTTGCATCTTTCGTCTCTGATGCGACAAATCAGAACACCGAATTCCCTCCCCGACAAACAGAAAGACTTACTTCCCGAATAACCATATCCTGAAATTCCTTTTTGCGTTTTCCCCATTGTTATGCTCCCAGCGTACGACAATTATTTCACGATATGAAACAAAACTCATAAAATGGTGCAAATAATTTTAGCAGGGTTTTTATGAGGGCTCTGCCTTTTTATCTTGGATGCCTTGGCCAAAGAAACAAACCATTTCACCTTGCATTTTCTGGAAGGCGTGATTATAATTTGTTGAAAAAGGTGAAATTATCAGAATGTTTTGTTGTTCCTGGAAGAGCCCAAAAGATCTAAACCATAAAACGGATACAAATACACGATTGAATGATGAAAGAACATAACGAAAAATTGCCGGATCCGAAAGAAATCGAAAAAGAGATCAGTGATTTTCTGGCAAAGAAATTTGGCGGCAGCGTTAAAATGGTATCGCCGCTGGTGTTGCCCCAGGAGGTAACCGACGACAAGGGTGAAAAACCGCCCAAAAAAACGAAAAAGCTCAATTTTGATTTAAAACCCGAAGAGCTTATCTCCTTTCTTGACCAGTATATCGTAAAACAGGACAGCGCAAAAGCCATACTGGCAACAAAAATATGTACACATTTCAACCGGATAAAACGTTCCGAGAACGCTTCTGATCAGAGCGAGGACATTGTCGGACGCATTAAAAACAACATACTCATGTTCGGTCCGACCGGTGTCGGCAAAACATATATAATTAAACTGATCGCCAAAAAAATCAATGTCCCGTTTGTTAAGGGCGACGCTACAAAGTTCAGTGAAACAGGTTACGTGGGCGGCGATGTAGAGGACCTCGTTCGTGATCTAGTCAGGGAAGCCGACGGTGACATTGAACTCGCTCAATACGGTATTATCTATATCGATGAAATCGACAAAATTGCATCAAGCCGAAATGTCATTGGCGTTGATGTATCGAGATCGGGTGTTCAGCGTGCGCTTCTTAAACCCATGGAAGAGACTGAGGTTGATTTGAAAGTCCCCCATGACCCCATTTCAATGATTCAGGAAATCGAACGCTTTCGTAAAACAGGGAAAAGGGAAAAACGATCGGTCAATACCGGCAATATACTCTTTATTATGAGCGGTGCCTTTGGCGATCTCGCAGAGATTATCAGAAAACGAATTGCGGATCATGAGATCGGCTTTGGCGCAAAAATTAAAACAACACGAGACGATAGCGACATTCTTAAACAGGCAAAGGCGGAAGATCTCATAGAATTCGGATTTGAGTCCGAATTTGTCGGACGGCTTCCGGTAAGGACAGTCTTTGAAAAGTTGACGGAAGACGACCTTTTCGAAATCTTGAAAAATCCCAGCAATCCGATAATTCTCGGCAAAAAACTCGATTTTGCAGCCTATGGTATCGATATAAAATTCGAAGACACCGCCCTTCGAATATTAGCGAAAAATGCCTTCCAGGAAAATACCGGCGCAAGAGGCCTCGTCAGTGCAATTGAAAAGGCACTGCTTGTTTTCGAAAAGAAATTGCCGTCCACTCACATTAAAAAATTTCCGGTAACCGGCACGCACGTGGAACATCCCGAAAAGTCCCTCAAAAACATGCTGGCATTATCAGACCTTGATGAACTCAATGAAACGTACGAAAAGCTGTTTCTTGATGAAAAAGAATTTATCAAAACGTATTTGAACTCAAACAGGAAAAATCTAGCGGAAAAATACGGTTTAACACTGACGATGTCACGTATCGATGTTGTGGCTTCTTATTACGCCAGGCACATAATGGATATCGAAAAGGTCATCAAAAAAATCAAATCTTTTTATGACGATATAAAGAAGATAGAATTATACTTTTTTAAAAATCATGACATCAATATTGTCATGGAAGATGATGCCGTTGACTTTATTATCGAGCAGTTTGAAAATTCTGCTTATCATATTGATTCCTTCTACGATAAATTGGCGAAGGATTTCGAATACGGACTCAAACTGGTTCAGGAAAAAACGGGTAAAAACCGATTCTTTATTACCAAAAACGCACTACTGGACCCCGAATCTTTTATTGGCAATCTGATTAAAGAAGAATTGAGCATGCACTCAAAATCGATAATAAAAAATCAATGATCGGAATATCAAAACTGTATTGCGGAACTGTAGAACCATCGGATGCCCTTCGTTATGGGCGAATGTCTTCCAAGCTGCCTTCCCATCTTCTTCAGTTTTCCAAAGATAAACGGCCCGTGGTTGTCTGGAACGTTACTCGACGGTGCAACCTAAAGTGTGTTCATTGTTATGCCCACGCAAAAAACATCTTTTTTGACAATGAACTTTCCACCATTGAAGGGAAAAATTTAATCGATGATCTCGCAGGATTCGGCGTTCCTGTGATATTGTTTTCCGGGGGTGAGCCTTTGGTGCGAAAAGATCTCCCGGAACTTGCAGCCTTTGCCGTCCAAAAGGGAATGCGGGCCGTTATATCAACCAACGGAACCCTGATAACACCTCAAGTTGCCTGGACTCTCAAGGATATCGGCCTCTCATACGTCGGCATCAGTCTCGACGGGATGGAAGAGATCAACGACCGCTTCAGAGGCGTAAAGGGAGCTTTCAGCTCAGCACTGAAAGGAATTAAAAACTGTAAAAAGGCCGGTATAAAAGTGGGTCTTCGCTTTACGATCAACAAATCAAATGCCGGTCAAATTCCGGAAATATTTACACTCTTTGAAGAGATGGATATTCCTCGGGTATGTTTTTACCATCTTGTATATGCCGGTCGCGGATCAGAGCTTGTAAAAGAAGATCTTTCCCATGAGGAATCTCGAGAAGCCGTCGATCTGATCATGGATCTCACAAAACAACTCCATGACAGAGATCATCCCAAAGAAGTTTTAACCGTCGACAATCATGCCGACGGGCCATATCTTTATTTGAGGCTTTTGAAAGAAAATCCCGAGCGTGCCCGGGAAGTATTGGAACTTCTCAAAATGAATGAAGGCAACAGCTCCGGAATAGGCATCGGTTGTGTGAGCTGGGATGGTGAGGTTTATGCCGACCAGTTCTGGCGTCATTACAGTTTCGGAAATGTCAGAAATCGTCCGTTTTCAGAAATTTGGGCCGACACATCGGATCCGTTGATGAAAAAACTAAAAGAGAAGAAAAAACATGCCAAGGGAAAATGTGCAACATGTCGATGGCTTGAAATTTGCGCCGGAAATTTCAGAGTAAGATCCGAGGCAGTAACAGGTGATGTCTGGGCACCGGACCCGGCGTGCTATTTGACGGACGAAGAAATCGCTGAACAAGCCGGATAAACCGTAAATAAAGAATTTTTATCACGAAAGCACGAAATTAACGAAACACGAAAAAGATTTTTTTATTTCGTGCTTTCGTCCTTTCGATTTTTCGTGATTGTTTTGTTATTTTTTTCCACTAAATCCATTACATTTACAATCAAGGGGCTAAAATGCTGTTTCCCGATTACAGACCGAGACGGTTGCGACAAAATGATGCGTTTCGCCGTATGATCCGCGAAACCAAACTTTCGGTAGATGACTTCATTCTTCCGCTTTTTGCCATCAACGGCAAAGGGGTGAAAAATCCCATCGATTCGATGCCCGGACATTATCAGCTGTCCATTGACAACCTTGTTAAAACGTCTCAAAAAGCATATTCGCTTGGCATCCCTGCGATAATGATTTTTGGTATACCGGACAAGAAAGATCCGCTTGGAACCGGCGCTTACGACAAAAACGGTATTGTTCAGAAAGCAACACGCGCCTTGAAAGACAAGATACCGGATCTTGCCGTCATTACCGATGTCTGTCTGTGCCAGTACACCGACCATGGTCATTGCGGCGTTGTGGACGGGGATATCATTGATAATGACGCCAGTTTGGACCTGCTTGCCAGGGCCGCCCTTTCTCATGCCCAGGCCGGTGCGGACATGGTCGCACCTTCGGACATGATGGACGGCCGGGTCACTGAAATTCGTAATATTCTGGATGAAAACGATTTTAGCAATGTTCCGATACTGTCATATGCCGCCAAATATTGCAGTGCATTTTACGGACCATTCCGCGATGCCGCACACTCTGCACCGAAGTTCGGAGATCGGCGGACGTATCAGATGGATCCCGCCAATGCACTGGAGGCCATTCGGGAAGTAACCCTGGACATCGAAGAAGGCGCTGATATCATCATGGTTAAGCCCGCCCTCCCCTATCTCGACATTATTTGCCGGGTCCGGGAAGAGATCGATCTTCCCATAGCGGCTTACAATGTCAGCGGTGAGTTTGCCATGATCAAGGCCGCCGAAAAAATGGGATGGGTGGACGGAAAAAAAGTCATGATGGAAACCCTCATCGCCATTAAGCGGGCCGGCGCCGACATGATTTTGACATATTTTGCACTTGAAGCCGCGGAGGCATTAAGGGCATAGACAGCGGCAGACAAGACCTGTTCGGAAAACGGCACCTTCGCCATGTTGGAAAGGCAGGGATTAACAAGATCGCCATCATGAAAGCACGGAAATGATTGTTTGATTTCGTGCTTTTTTCCTTTCGTGTTTTCGTGATCGGTTTTAATTTCTTGACTCAAAAACCGCTAAATTGGCCGCCAGGGGAGTAAATGGCCACAACAACATCATGAAAAACGCCAACCACATATCGTCCCCGAACTCGAACCCTCACGCTGAAACAAAGGACCGCGCATTACGACTGGTGGCCTGGGAAACCACGCGCAACTGCAACCTTTCCTGTATACACTGCCGGGCATCGGCCACGCAGGGCCCATTCAGCGGAGAACTCGACACGAATGCATCTTATCGCCTGATGGATCAGATCGCACATGTCGCAAAGCCCATCATCATACTGACGGGCGGAGAACCGCTTTTGCGGACCGATATTTTTGATATTGCAACGTACGGTACAGACAAGGGGTTCAGGATGGTCATGGCTCCAAATGGCACCCTGATTACCGAAGGCATCGCCAAACAAATGGCGGACGCCGGAATTCAAAGGATCAGTGTCAGTCTCGACGGCGCCACCCGTGAGAGCCATGACAGATTCAGGGGAGTGGATGGTGCCTTTGAAGGTGCGCTTCGGGGGATGCGGTTGGCAAAAAGTGCCGGTATGGAATTTCAGATAAACACCACTATCACCAAGACAAATCTTCATGAAATCGAGAAAATACAGGAACTCGCCGTAGAACTGGGCGCGGTCGCCCATCATATCTTTCTGCTCGTTCCAACCGGCCGTGGCAAATATATTGTGGATCAGGAAATAACCGCAGCAGAATATGAGCGCACATTAAACTGGTTTTATGATCAGCAGGAAAAGACCCTCCTGCAGCTGAAAGCCACGTGCGCGCCCCATTATTACCGCATTTTACGCCAGAGGGCAAAGCAGGATGGAAAATCGATTACGTTCAAAACACACGCGATGGACGCTGTTACGCGAGGATGTCTGGGAGGAACTGGATTTTGTTTCATTTCCCATCGGGGGATTGTACAGCCGTGCGGATTCTTGGATGTGAACTGCGGGGATGTAACCCGAACTTCTTTTGCAGATATCTGGAACCGTTCAGACATCTTTTTGTCGTTGCGCAATGTTGACAACCTGAAAGGAAAATGCGGCGTATGTGAGTTCAATAAGGTGTGCGGGGGATGCAGAGCAAGAGCTTATGAAGCGACCGGTGATTTTCTGGCCGAAGAACCCCTGTGCAGCTATCAGCCCCGCCTCAAATGCTAAAATCGCCACTGTTTAGATTTTTGAAATAAATCCGTTTTTAGGAAGCTTCAGGTGTGCTTAAATTATTACTGGAAGCTGTTTGAGTGGACTGGCCTCATGCAAAAATCTAATCTCAATCCATTGCATTCAGCACCTGATATCCGTCTTTTTCAAGGGCTTTTCTGATAATCTCCGTGTCGCAAGGAAGAAGTCGGAAGTAGTATTCTCTTTTGCTCGCCTTCTGTGCCGTCATTCCGACATTGATGATATCTCCGCCGTTATCGTTGATAATCTGTAAAACATTTTTAAAGGAACCAGGCTTTTCGCCCACAACCAAATCGATTCGTGAGCTGGCGGTGAGGAACCCCATCATATCGATAAACGTCCTTAGAATATCCGATGCCGTAATGATGCCAACCAGTTTATAGCCTTGAACCACCGGCATTCCACCGATTTTGTGCTTGTATATCAGTTGTGCAGCAACTTCGATGTCGTCATCCGGCCCCACAACGATGGGATTCTTTATCATCAGATCTTGGAGCGAAACGTCACCGAGCATGGAAGGGATAAGGCCCTGTTTTAAATCCGCAAGGGTAACAAAACCTTTTAGCTCATTTCCTTTTGAAACCACAGGAAGATGCCTGATGGAGTTAATCTTCATCAATTCGATGGCCTCCTGTATGGAGGCGTCTTCCATGATCGTAATTGGATCGGGAACCATCAACGCGTTTATTTTCATAGATCTCTTCCTTTATAATGCCCGAACTGAACGAAAACAAGGTGGGATTTTTTTATTTGTTCATAAGCCTTAAGCGGAACGATCCAGCGCATTCAAAACCAGGGTTATCGGCCGGTCTTCTTCGCTTTTTCCGGCAAACCTTATGGGGCCCGGATGTCTATAATTATCGTCACCCGGAACCGCAGCAAGCCATTTTTCTCTAAATGCCTTTATGATTTTAAAAGATGCGGAATTGACATCAACCAGACTTTTTTCCAAAACAAGTACCAGCTTCCCTTTTCTTTCTTCAAGGTGCATCAAGGGTGCGATGGGAATTCCAATCGGTTCCCATTCTGAAAAATCCTTTTCCAAATTCTTTAGGGACGCCATCTGGCCTGTAGAACCATTGGCTATCAGGCTGAAAACCGACAACCCCAGATTGTATGTATAGTTACAGTCAAAACGTGTCGGATCGCTGCCCCTTCCGTCATATCCATAAAAATGAATCTGCGTACTGAACTTTGGTACGGATTTCTTATAAATCTTTTCAATAGGCGCCGGAATTTCTTCCGCTTCAGAAATTACCTGTTCCTTTTCAAGAGCCTGTTTGAGGGTTTTTACGGATATTATTGAAGATTTAACCAGTAAAAATTCGGCGTCATCATAATTTTTGAAAATAATGGGACCAAAGTAATCCGGATCGAATGCACCCTTTTCGAGCACCTTCCGGTAATAGGATTTTTCGATGCCCATTTTATACGATCCGTTCTCTGTTAAAATGTTCAGGTAGTCATTTACAAGTCCCATGAGCACCTTCTCGGTCTTAACCTGCGAAAACTGGAAATTGCCGTGACTGTCTCTTTCCATGAGAAGACCTTCCTGAAAGAATTCAGGAATATCATTGAAAAGATCATCATCCCGGGTATTCCATACGGAAAAACCACGATCTTCCCTTGAAAGCCTGGCCTGTCTCCGCAAATATTCCAGCTTATCTTCAAGCACCGGGAAATCCGTATGGAAATCCGTATCATGGGTGTTGTTATATTCCGCAATAATGGTGTTGAGTTTTATAATAAAAATCTGTATTTCATTGATAAACTCCAGGATCCCCTCCGGAATAACAATGACACCGTAGTTTTTCCCGACAGCAGCCCTTCTGACGATTCCTTCACAAATCACACGAGACAGATGCCTCAGTGTCATCCCATAGGCAGTGTAATCGATATTATCCGCTTTTGCGGCTTCTTCAATCCTCCTTTTATCGATGTAATTACAGAGATCCTCACCAATAAAAGTCATATTGGCATGGGTCTGCAACGCAACTTCAAGTGCCAAATGGCTGGCAACCCTTCCCATAACCTTGCAGATGTGCCAGTATTTAACATCTGAACTGCCGTCCGTGCAAAGGTTGCTGATAGCGTTTGAGAACGCCCTTGCAGCAGTGTGAAACCCGAACGACATGGCGCATAAAACTTGACCCTGAGCATCTCTGACCTGTATATCGCCGTCAATGGTTTTGGGAACACCGATAACCTGGACACCGTCTTTGAACATTTCCTGTGCCAAAAATGCCGCATTGGTATTCGAATCATCACCCCCGACAATGACAAGAGCATCCAGCTCAAGCTTTTTACAGGTTTCCTTTGATAAGGCCATGTTCTTTTTCGTATCTATTTTCGTTCGGCCGGTTTTTATCATGGTAAAGCCGCCGAGATTCCTATATGCATCAACAAGGCTGCCTGTGATCTCAATCGTTTCATTCTCAATGATTCCATCCGGGCCGAGCAAAAAACCGAAAATTTTCGACTCCGGATTCGCCTTTTTTGCTGCATCGTATAATCCGGCGATCACATTATGACCTCCTGGAGCAGGCCCTCCTGAAAATACAATGCCGATTTTGCGTTTTTTGCAGTATCGTGCCTTGAAGGATTCTTCAGGTGAATCCAGGCCTTCAATGGTCTGCACCTTATTATGGATGATGTCCGGCAGCTGGTTCCCTGCTTCCTTATCAATATTGAACTTAAAACGGTCGCTATCCTTCAACAGGGTGTAAGGGCTTTCAAATGCTTTGCATTTGGGTGGGACATACGCCCTTCGTTCAATCAGCTCCCGGTTGATATTGTCGGTCGCATTCCGAACCTCGGGATGTTTTAACAGGTCATCAATGTCGTCGAAATTTTTATCTTTCATGTTATCTCTCCATTCAAGGCAATCATTGGAGTTTCTCATACCATTGCAGCGGCATTGCAGTTCAAGAACTTTACTTTAGCTAATAATAGCTGTGCCCCGATGTTTGTGTCAAGATTATTCACGAGGTATTGGAGGCACAGGCCACTGTCAAAGAGGCAGGAGACGAGCTGGCGCGATTAAAGGAGGTGTGGGAATTGAGCAATAACATGGTGCCGTCGCAGCGCGACCTGGATGTGGCTCAGGCGACGCTGCATCGGGCAAAGGCCGTCGAGGCCACCGCAAGGGCGCAGGTGACCCAGGCCCAGGCCGCTCTCGAAGCCGATGAGACGGATTTGTCAAAAGCGGTGATCCATTCCCCCATTAACGGCATCGTCCTTACGCGGAACGTCGAACCCGGCCAGACCGTGGCCGCCTCGTTTCAGGCTCCGGTACTATTCACCCTGGCCGAGGATCTGACACAGATGGAACTTCATGTGGACGCAGATGAGGCCGATGTGGGGCAGGTGACAGAGGGACAAGAGGCCGTTTTCTCCGTGGATGCCCATCCGGGGCGGACGTTCCCGGCGCGAATCACTCAGGTCCGTTACGGCTCTCAGACCATAAACGGGGTTGTCACATACAAAACGGTGCTGATCGTGGACAACTCGGATCTGTCCTTACGGCCGGGGATGACGGCAACTGCGGACATTTTCGTCAAAAAAGTGGAAAACGCGATCCTGTTACCCAATGCTGCGTTACGCTTTAACCCTTCGATTAAAGAAAAAGAGGCCCCGTCCGACGGCGGCAGTTTAATCAATAAACTCCTGCCTCGCCGGCCCAGATCGCAATCAAAACAGCGTAAAGACTCAACCGGCGATAACAAATTGCAGCAGGTCTGGACATTGCGCGATGGAAAACTTCTCGCCATTGCCGTCCGCGTCGGCGCCACCGACGGCAGAATGACCGAGGTGACGAGCGGCGACATCAAGCCCGGCATGCCGCTCGTGGTCGATACGAAGAGATCCGGACGATGAAGACCAACTTTCCCATGGAAATCAGCGAACACTCCCTCATGGAGTTCAAAGGCGTAACCAAGGTTTACGGCACGGGTTCTGCTGCCATGCCAGCCCTGAAGGGAATCGATCTGCACATCGGCCGGGGTGAATTCGTGGCCGTGATGGGGCCGAGCGGGTCCGGAAAGTCTACTTGCATGAATCTTCTGGGCTGTTTGGATACCCCCAGCAAAGGGGCTTACCTTTTTGAAGGCGTCGATGTGGGGAAGCTGTCCCGCGACCGGCGCGCGCTGTTACGCCGGCATTACCTGGGGTTTGTGTTTCAGGGATTCAACCTCCTCAATCGCACCTCGGCTCTGGAAAACGTGGAACTGCCCTTGGTCTATCGCGGCATCCCGTCCCATGAACGGCGGGAAAGGGCCTTGCGAGCCCTTGGTGCGGTTGGGCTCAAGCAGTGGGGAACACACACACCCGGTGAACTCTCGGGCGGACAGCAGCAACGGGTCGCCATTGCTCGGGCCATCGTTACCGACCCAAAAGTGCTGTTGGCCGACGAGCCCACCGGCAACCTGGATTCCGCCCGCAGTCGTGAAATTATGGAGATGCTTAGCGCATTCAACCGTGAATACGGCATCACCATCGTCCTGGTGACCCATGATGCCGATATGGCGGCTTATGCAAAACGAATCATTCGCTTCCTCGACGGAATCATCGACACCGATGAGGAAAACGGGAAGATGATATAATGTTAAAGGAAACAATTTTACTGGCCTTTCGGGAAATCCGGCGCAACCTTATGCGGTCGTCCCTGACCATTCTGGGTATCGTCATCGGCGTCGCTGCCGTAATCACCATGGTGACCGTGGGAAAAGGTGCGACTGCGCAGGTGACTTCCGATATCGCCAAACTGGGTACCAATCTTTTGCAGATCAGACCCGGTCAGCACCGCTACGGTCCCGGCGGCATCCAATCCTCCGGTGCCATGTTTAAGGCGGATGATGCAGAGGCCATCGCCCGGGAAATCTCCGGGCTCGTGGCAGTGGCACCGACGGCCTCTCAAACCATACAGGCAATCTACGGAAACGAAAACTGGTCCTCCTCGGCTATCGGCAGCACGCCGGACTATTTACACGTTCGCAACTGGCAGCTTGAGAGCGGACGCCAATTCACAGACAGTGAACTTCGGGGAGGAAAAGGCGTGTGCATCCTGGGTTCAACCGTTCGCAAAGCGCTCTTCGGCGGACAAAACCCCCTGGGCAACACGATCCGCCTTCAAAAGCTTTCATGCCAGGTGATCGGTGTCCTCGAATCCAAAGGGCAGTCCAGTTTTGGAACGGATCAGGATGACTTCGTGCTGATCCCGTTGCGAACGCTTCAGCGGCGTATCGCCGGTAATTTGGATGTGAGCAGAATTTATGTTTCCGCAGAAGACGGCGTTTCCACCAAGAAAGTCGAACAGGATATCGAACGGCTGATGCGTGAGCGCCGTCGTATTGCCGTGGGTAAAGAAGACGATTTCCATGTCAGAGATATGCAGGAACTCGTCAGCACGATGACCGGGACAACCCGTGTGCTCACCGGACTTCTGGGTGCCGTAGCGGCGGTAAGCCTTCTGGTCGGGGGAATCGGGATCATGAACATCATGCTGGTCTCGGTGACGGAAAGAACACGGGAGATCGGCATCCGGCTCGCCATCGGTGCCCAGGAGCGGGATGTGTTGATGCAGTTTCTGGTGGAAGCCGTAGTGCTGTCTTCCTTCGGGGGGCTGATCGGCATCATCCTCGGAATAACAGCGGCCGCAATTGGCGCGCACGTCCTCAATGTCCCCTTTGTTTTTGATGCGGGAATTGTCACTGTCGCCTTTCTGTTTTCCGCGGCCGTGGGCGTCATCTTCGGCTTCTTTCCGGCCAGAAAGGCGGGAAAACTGGATCCCATTGAAGCGCTGCGTCACGAATAGCCCTATCAATCCGGTGCGCCGCTTTCGGAATTCGAGGTGTTTATTCCGACGGCCTTGAAAAATGTATAGCAGAAGACGCCGTCCGCCTCTGCCGTGCGATATAAATCGGCTATCCCCCTGTCAAACTCCTCTTGGTCGATGAGCCCAGCGGCAACAGAAGGTTCTCTGACCCCCTCGATCATTGCAGTGAAGGTTTTTCTGGTGAATCCTTCTACGAGATCAGGTTTGCTGGCGTCGGCATAAACCATTCGTGGAGAAACGCGCACCTCATTGAAACCGGCATCCTTAAGTAACGGATAAAGCGATCGTCCAATCAGGGCATTTCCACCTGCTCTTGCCTGCAGCTCCACCTGGCACCGGATCGAATCTCGGGCAAACGCGCTGTCGGGATAAAAGTAGGCAGAGCCGTGATCGCCTTCTATTACCGTGATGGTGCCGCCAACCTTCAGAACCTTTTTCAGCGCCCTCAACGCATCGACAGGGCGAGCCAAGTGTTCCAAAACGAAGCATACAAAGAGATGGTCGAATGACCCGGGTGAAAACGGCAGATTGAAAATATCCGCCTGCCGGAGCCTGACGTTTCTCAAACCCGATGCCTGCACCGCTTTTTTGGCTTGGGCGACGGACATCTCGGACACATCCACGGAGGTAATAAGCGCCTTCGGGTTATTTCGTGCCAACGGGACTGTTTGGGCGCCAACTCCACAGCCGGCCTCCAAGACGGTATGTCCTTCGGGATAGGTTGTATCCGAATGCAATAGATCGACCAGGGTGCTCGCCTGATCCTGAAGGCGTCGGGCTTCTCTTGGATCGTACCCATGTACGTAACTCGTGCTCATGGAAAATTCCTTAGATGCCGAACTCTCGTGACACCGAGGTCCGCAAGACCCTTGGTGTCACGTGCAGTGAAAGGTTAGATGATTTTTTTGTTATTTTTTATGAAGTTACTTTATAAATAGTTCTGCCGCTGCCAAAAGACCTGCCCTTATAATTAAATCTTCAGGGATTGCCTCAAATGTATTTTGACCAGTTGATATTGTTCGACATTCTGAGTCTCCGCAAACATCGCAACAGGTGCTTTTACCAACAGTAGCCCCGATCCATTCTTCGAGTGGTCTGCCTCCAATCCAAATTCGGTTTGATTGAAGGGGGTCTTTTGTGAATATTGAAAAATCTAAAGTCTCTTTTTCCAACTCAACTTTAATGTCCAGTTCAGCAAGTGTTTTTTTAAGTTTGTCAAATGCTGTTTTAACTGTGACTCCTGTTTCTCCACAGCGTGTGCAAGTTTGACCACTTTCATTAACGAGTCTTTGCCAGCGAATTGTTAAAGTTTTCATTTTTCTTTATTCATCGAAAAGGTCACCAGAAGGAGATAGACGAAATCGTTTTAAAATCTAAAAGGAAACGACCTAAAACAAAAATATGAAAAAGCCGCCGACCCTGCCTGTCTGGTGCACCGTTAGGTTGGCCCTTTGCTACTTCTTCGGAAAGTAGTTTACCCCTGAGATGTCTTTGAAATCCGAATCCTGAGTCCAAATTGTGGCGTTAAACAACTGGGCTGTTGCGAGAATAATACTGCCCGCCATTGGGAAACCATGCTGAAGACTAAGCTTTGAAGCATCAATTGCGAGCTTGGCTGTTAGATCTATAACCTTGCCTTTTTGCATGGCTACAGCCGCTTGAAGCGCCTTATTTTCATTGGATTCTCGAATAACGACCTTAAATACTTCATAGATCGTTACGACCGGGACAACAAGTGATGCTGTATCTTTCAAGGGAATGAAAAAGTGCTTCGCATTCGGTTCGTCCGCGAAAAATGCGAGCCAGCCGGAAGAATCGACGATATTCATACTCTATCTTCCTCCCGTTCAAATTCAGTATTTATTCCTTTGAGGAATCCCCGAAGCTCATTAATATCTCTTTCTGGGATTAACTCGATCCTTCCATCGTATTCAACAACCTGCATTTTTTGTCCTGGGCGAAGCTGTAAAGACTCTCTTACTGCCTTAGGAATAACGACTTGATACTTAGGTGATACAGTGACTATTTGCATGACAATTCCTCCATCGATAATTTTGGTATTACAGTATCATTATCGATAGAATTTTGTCAACCTTTTTAAGGCCAACGTTAAAAATTGTATCTGGAGATTGCGCAGCAAAATTCCAGATACAATCATGTTGAGCTCAACATAAATAATGATTTGAAGTTACCATGATGATGGTCGCGGTAGGGATGCTGATCGCCCAGCACCCCCCGCACAGATCCGTACGTGAGGGACTCAGGCCTTTAGCCTTCCCACCAGATACCCGTCCATCAATAGGTGGATCAAATGATGCAATACGCAGACAACAAGGGCGAGTCCGTATTGCGGAAAAAGAGAAACCTGCAATATGATTGAAAGGGGAAGGGTTTTTTGCCCGCCCATGAAAATAACGCTTTCCCGCCTGCCTTTGCCGAGTTTCAAAAGTACGGCGACAATGCCGGCCGCAGCCAAAAGTATGCCGTGGAATCCAAAAACCAGCAAAAAAATAATTCCCATCGACGCACCACCGCTGACAATCGCATCTTTTGCCTGAGACATGGCCATCCAGACGATTGCCAGCACAAAAAACTGGTTCAGCATTTGAAACCGACGGACGAATCGATCCATCAATGATTTTGCAGCAACTTTTATCGTCAAACCAATGCAAAGCGGTAAAAGAACATAGGACACGAGCTTTATCACGATGGCCATTTTGTCAATGACGACAACCGTTGATCCTCCCACCAGATTTAACAATAAAGAAAGAATAACCGGTATGGTAATAACGGCAAATCCATTGGCCAGTATGGTGATGACCAGCGCCTGTGCCATATTGCCGCCGGCTGCGCCGGTCATCACAACACCGCTGCTCAATGTCGTGGGCATTACGGCAACGAGAAAAATGCCTATTTTAACCCCTGTATCGATGGGGAGTAAACCAAACAAAGCGCCGGTGATCGGTGCAACCAGAAAAATGATGAGCAAGGCAGCCACAATACCCTTATACTCCATCACACCGGACTTTATCTGCCGGACATTCAATATCAAACCGGAAAAAAAGAATATCAGAACAACGACGGCATCCGGTCCATGATGCACTTTAAACCATCTTCCAATGCCCGAAACGGTTTCAGTGGTATCCGCCACCGTCACAACAAAAACAAGAAAAAGACCGATGAGAAACCAGTATTTTTTGATTAAATCAGACAAAATAACACGCCTCGGCAATCTTAAGTATTTCAGGGATGGGGGTGTTTTATTTACTAAATCGAATTATGGGTCAAGCTTTTTCTCAAAGAATGAGAGCTGCCGGAAAGGGCTCTCATGTCTTTGATGTTCCCTTT
>JAWOIY010000005.1:0-22451 GCA_046484425.1 Desulfobacterales bacterium
AACCTACCTGCTGCTTGCGATCTATTGTTACGAACAGCATAACGAAAAGGTCTCGATCAAAAGAGTGCGGCAGTTACGTATCAAAATTCAAAATGAACTGCGAGAATCTTCTTTAAATACAGAAAGATTGCAAAATTTCAAAGAGCAAAATAACTTGCACTCATATGCAAAAACTTAACCGGAAATTACTGCGGCAAAATATAAGTTCGATAAAAAGCCCCGGCAAAATCAATGGATGCCGTAATGCATAAAATAACTGTCCAGATTTACGAGATACAAACCCCTTTTGAAGCTGAAAAACTGATTCGCCTCGGTGTGGATCATATCGGAAGTGTTGTTGAATCGCTTGGATCGTGGAAGGTTCCTTTAATTTTGGATACGGTACGCACCATTCATGGCGCCGGTGCAAAAAGCAGCCTGATACCGCTGTTTGATGATCTGGATACCCTATCTTTCATGCTCGATTACTACAGGCCCGACATTGTCCATTTCTGTGAAGCAATAACACATGAAAATGGTATTTGCGAAAACTGTAAAAAACTTGTATCTATTCAGAAAAGCATCAAAAGAAGGTTCCCTGAAATTGAAATTATGCGATCGATTCCGATATGTCAATCCGGTATGCCGGAAAAGGGAGATACCTTGGGAATGGCGCGCATATTCGAACCGGTCAGCGATTATTTTTTGACGGATACCCTCCTTGTCAAAACTTCCGGGTCTATTGTTGACCATCAGCCGGTTCAGGGTTTTGTCGGTATCACGGGTCAGACGTGCAATTGGGATATCGCTGCCAAACTGGCGAAGTCGAGTCAAATCCCCGTGATACTGGCCGGGGGAATTTCACCGGACAATGTGTTTGATGGTATCCTGAAAGTACTGCCGGCAGGTGTTGACAGTTGTACGGGGACCAATGCAATGGACACCAAAGGCCGGTCGATACGTTTCAAAAAAGACTTTGAAAAGGTCAAGCGCTTCATGGATGAGGTACAAAGGGCAGAGCAGGTTTTAAGTAAATCAAAGATATAAATGAGTAAAAGCTGAATCGGAGGATAAAACAATATGTACGACAGCAGTGACTTAAGAAAAGGCCTCAAAATCGAGATTGATGGAGATCCGTATGTTGTGGTTCAGTATGAATTTTTAAAACCCGGTAAAGGGAAAGCCTTTTACAAGTGCAGACTCAAGAATCTTTTAACCGGTGTGCAATTTGATCGAACCTTCAGATCCAGTGACAAATTCAACGAACCCAATCTGGAAGAACATGAAATGGAATATCTGTACACAGACGGGGAGCAGTACTGTTTTATGAATACAACCACCTATGACCAGATTTTTCTTGCCCCGGATCAGATAGGCGATTCCGTAGATTTTTTAAAGGAAAACACGGTGTGCAATGTCCTTTTGTTTGAAGGGAAACCGATCGGAATATCCTTACCTATTTTTGTAAATTTAAAGGTTGTTAAATCCGATCCCTGGGCAAAAGGAGATACAGCTTCCGGTAGTACAAAGCCGGTAACCCTTGAAACCGGTTATGAGATTCAGGTTCCACCGTTTATTGAAGAGGGTGAAATCGTTCGGATTGACACCAGGACCGGAGCGTATGTAGAGCGTGTGAAAAAATAAGGGTTAATAAAATCTGATGACCTGCGCTAATGATAATGACTTCTTGAAAGATTCGATGATCCAACGTGGAATCTGCCCTTCAATCATCAATCAACAATGATAAAAGGCTGCCCCCATTTTTCAGAAAAAGCTATTTTTTCAGAAGATTTCCTTTTTCTTTTCCGGGTAGATTCCTCTCTGGAATATCCCACTGCCAGCAATGCGGATACTTTAATCTTCTTGGGTATGTTCAGGATTTCTTTCAGCTTGTTTTCCTCAAACCAGCCGATCCAGCAGGTTCCAAGACCAAGTTCCGTGGCTTTTAACACCATATGTTCCATTGCGATGCCGAGATCGATCTGGTAATATTCGATGCCGGTGACACGTCCACCGATACGATTTGCAATGATATCCAGCTGCGAGCATCCCACAATCACCAGCGGTGCCTGTTCGAGCCATTTGTTCGGGATAATGGGCCGCATGGCTTCATGGCAAATTCTTTGAATAATTTCACGTTGGGTTACGAAGATAAATCGCCAGGTTTGGCTGTTGCAGGCAGACGGGGAAAGACGTGCTGCCTCGATAATAGAGAGGATGTCTTTTTCGTTTACGGGTCTTGAATCAAAAGATCTTACGGACCTCCGGGTGTTGAGAATCTGATCAAGTTTCATGTTTGTTGCTTGATACTGTATTTGTTTATTCTGTTTCCATCCATTTCTTCCACGGTGACCATATAATTTCCAATGGTGATTTTTTCCTTTTCAGCGGGGATTCTTCCAATGGTATTCAGGACATATCCGGAAAATGTGTCATAATCTTTTGAATCCGGAATATTCATCCCTATGGTTTCATTGACTTCGTCGATATCGGACTTTCCAAGAACGATCCATTCCTTATTCTCTTTGTGTTTAACGATATGGGGTTCTTCTTTATCGGTTTCATCCCTGATCTCTCCCACGATCTCTTCCAGGGCGTCTTCAAGGGTAATGAGACCGGATACCCCGCCATGTTCATCCACAACGATGGCCATATGGTGTTTTCTTTTTTTGAATTGATGAAGCAGCTTGTCGAGTTTTTTGTTTTCCGGAACAAAATAGGGAGGCGTCATAATTTTACGAACATCGATTTTATCACTGGATGTGATTTCATGCAAAAAAAGGTCCTTTATGTTTAGAATACCGATGACATGGTCGATATCGTCCTCAATTACCGGAATTCTGGTAAAACCTGAAGCGACAATGGCTTCCAGGTTCAACTCTTCATCGGCCTCGATTACAAACATGTCTGCTCTGGGTGTCATTATTTCCGAGGTACTGGTATCATCGAACTCAAAAATATTGTGAATAAACTCCTTTTCTTCCTCTTTTATTTCGCCTTCTTCTTCGACTACCTCGAGAAACGTCATCAATTCCTCTGCGGTTACGGAAGGTGTTTTTCTGATTTTGCCGGTTATTTTTGGAATAAAATTCAGTAACAGAACAACCGGATAAAACGCGATCGACAACCAGTATATCGGATATATGGTGGCTCTTGCGATCATGATATTATTTCGTGTGGCTATGGATTTCGGCAATACCTCACCAAAGACCAGAATCAGAAAGGTCATGACACCGGTGGCCAGACCTACCGCATAATTTGGAAAAAATTTAAGGGTAATGGACGTAGCCAAGGCGGCAGCACCGACATTGACGATATTGTTTCCGATGAGAACAGTAGAAAGGAGTCTGTGTGGATTGTCCTTCATCTGTTTGATCAGTATATATGACCTTTCTTTATTCTTGGCCAGATGTCGTGCTTTTGTTTTGCTGATTGAGAAAAAGGCGGTTTCCGCAGAAGAGAAAAAACCGGACAGAAACAGCAACGCAATCAATACAATGATCTGGTTTACCATGATATCTATTGGTTTTATAAAAGCTTTCAGAACAAACAGTTAAAACGTTTATAGAGCAAATTCTGCAGTTTTCTGATACATGAAAGGGTGATTTATTTTTCTTGCAAAGAAAGATTGGTCATGCAATATGACACTATATCTTATTGGCCGATCGGTTTCAAACCACTATGTCTGGTAGTGATTGCATAAAATGATTCTAAAGACATTTAAGCGCGCGCACTATAAATCCTTATCGGATTATAGGACCAGGAAAATAAGCTGCTTTCTTTATGATTGTAATGTATGTTCTATAATATAGTCAGATTTTCGTTTTTTCAAGTCAATAACAATAGATAAGTGTAATTTATCGAGTGAATGCAGCAAAAAAGCGATATAAAAGAATATACCCAATCCCTCCTCTCGTCCAAACGCATGGGGAGCCAGGTGGTGTATCATACTGTATTGCCGGATCACCCCGCCCGGATGGCAAAACCAGAGAATCCGTGGCCCAAAAAAATAGATCGTATGATTCAATCCGCAGGAATACGAGATCTTTACCGGCACCAGGCGGATGCCATCGATTTCATTCGGTCCGGTCGTCATCTGGTGGTTGCGACCCCGACAGCCAGCGGGAAGACATTGATTTACAATCTTCCTGTAGTGGAAAATGTATTGAAAAACCCGGATTCCAAAGCGCTGTATATATTTCCCTTAAAAGCCCTTGCTCAGGATCAGCTTCGTACATTCGAAGCCCTCATGAAACACAACCAAGACGTAAAACCAAAAATCGCCATTTACGACGGAGACACTTCGGCCTGGCATCGAAAACGGATAAGAGAATCCCTGCCCAATATTCTGTTGACAAACCCTGAAATGATTCACCTCTCACTGTTGCCCCATCACCAGAAATGGTCCGATTTTTTTTGCAACCTGGAGATGGTGGTGGTGGATGAAGTGCATACTTACCGGGGGATCATGGGATCGCACATGGCCCAGGTTTTCAGACGGTTTCAAAGAATATGCTCTTTTTACGGTTCTGCTCCGACATTTGTCTTTTGTTCGGCTACCGTGTCCAACCCCGCCCAGCTTGCCGAGCACCTCACAGGGCTAAAGGTCGAAACCATCACAAAGAGCGGTGCCCCTTTGGGCAAAAAACACGTTGTTTTTATCAACCCGGTTCAGGGTCCCGCACAGACCGCCATACTATTGCTCAAAGCCGCCCTTCACCGAGGTTTGCGCACCATTGTTTATGCCCAGTCGAGAAAGCTCACCGAGTTAATCGCCATCTGGGCCGGAAGTCAATCCGGTCCGTTTACCAACCGGATCAGTGCATATCGGGCCGGGTTTCTTCCTGAAGAGCGGAGAGAGATCGAAGAAAAGTTGGCCAAAGGCGACCTGCTGGCGGTGATATCCACCAGTGCCCTTGAACTCGGTATTGATATCGGTGATCTGGATCTGTGTCTTCTGGTCGGATATCCCGGAACGGTGGTGGCAACGTGGCAACGGGGCGGCAGGGTAGGGCGAAGCGGACAGGATTCCACTCTGGTGCTGATTGCAGGAGAAGATGCTCTGGATCAGTATTTTATGCGCCATCCGGAAGATTTTCTGAATCGGGAACCAGAAGCTGCGGTGATCAACCCGCACAATACCGAAATTATGTCCAGACACATCATCTGTGCAGCAGCCGAACTGCCGCTAAAATCGAATGAACCGTTCCTGTTGGATGAACAGGTTGAAAACGCCGTACTTAAACTTGAGAAAAAAGGCGAACTTTTAAGAAGTTCTGACGGAACGGAGATCTACTCCAACCGTCTGGCTCCTCATCGGAATGTGGATCTCAGGGGCACAGGAAACCGGTTTCATATTGTCAGCAAAAACACCGGGAAAAGCAAAGGAGAGATTGATGAATTCAGGGCCTTTAAAGAGACCCATCCCGGCGCCATTTATCTCCATAAGGGTGACACGTTCCTGGTTGACACTCTGGATCTGGATACAAAAACCGTAAAAGTGTCCAGAGCCAAAGTCGATTATTTTACCCGAGTGCGATCAGAAAAAAATACGGAAATACTCGAAATATTAGATGGCATAACAATTTATAATACAGAATGTTATTTCGGAAATCTTAAAGTTACGGATCAAGTAACTGGATATGAAAAATGGCGGATACATGCCAAAAAGAAGTTGAGCATTACGCCGCTGACGCTTCCGCCGCTGATTTTTGAGACCGAAGGCCTCTGGTTTAAAATCCCACCTCAAATTCAAAGACAGGCTGAAGCACAATATTTACATTTTATGGGAGGGATTCACGCCATTGAACACGCGGCCATCGGTATTTTTCCCCTATTGGTGATGGCGGATCGAAATGATCTCGGCGGCATTTCCACCGTGCTTCATCCTCAGGTGGGATGTGCGTCGGTATTTATTTACGACGGGGTTCCGGGGGGAGCAGGCCTGAGCAGACAGGCCTTTAAAAAAGCAAGTGAACTTATTGTAAATACACTTAAAGTTATCCGCTCATGCCCGTGTGAAACCGGTTGCCCGTCGTGTGTGCATTCCCCAAAATGCGGTTCAGGAAACCGGCCCATTGATAAGGCTTCAGCGGTTTTTCTGTTGAACAAGCTCATATCAGCGAAAGATGCCGCATCGCCGGAAACATACCCGGCAGTTACACGGTTTAAGGAAAAAGAATTTCGTTTCCCTGAAAAAGCCGTATCGGTTCATGAGATAACAGAGGTAATGTATCGGGGCAAAAGGTCTGCCGGGCAAAATGGGCGGCTTCGAAAGAGAATGCTCGCAAGACACAGGGGATTCAAAGAAGCGTGTAGTACACCATCAAGAGATCAGGATCCTGTGAATGCGTCTGATATCCGGTTTTGTATCCTCGATATCGAAACACAGCGGTCTGCCGAGGAAGTGGGTGGCTGGCATCGGGCGGATATGATGAAAATCAGCTGTGCCGTTTTGTATGACTCAAGGGAAAATCAATATTTCGAGTTTTTAGACAATCAGGTGGATCTGCTGGTCGAACATCTCAAAAAAAGCGATCTGGTTGTGGGATTCAACATCAAACGGTTTGATTTCCGGGTGCTCGGCGGGTATTCGAATTTTAATTTTAACCAGCTTCCCACCTTGGATATCCTCGAAGATGTCCACAATCGCCTCGGTTATAGGTTGTCCTTGGATCATCTTGCCAAAGTGACCCTTGGAAGGAAAAAAACGGCGGACGGGCTTCAGGCCCTTCGCTGGTGGAAACAGGGTCGGATACGTGAAATCATCGACTACTGTAAAGCGGATGTGGAGATTACCAGAGACCTGTTCCGGTTCGGCAGAACCAACGGTTATCTGCTTTTTCAAAACAAAACCCAGAAGACGGTGCGGATACCGGTTAACTGGCAGCAAATATCAGGCATGATTAAAGGGGTCGGCATGATTTAAACTTTTTTAGTCCTCTTTATCCTGTCCAAATATTTTATTTTCAGGGTAAATAACCAGCCGGTCTCCCGGGTGGATCGGTTTGTTTAAGTCGAGACGGTTCCAGATAATAAGAACCGGCAGGGGCACATCGAACTTTTCCGCAATCGATGACAGATTGTCACCGGATTTGACGATGTAGATACGATTCGTTTTTTCCGCCTCATAATCCTTGATCAGTTTATTATAGCGCCCGGTAAATCCTTTTTTCGCGCCTTTGGGAATCAGGATCAAATGGGTGCCTTCGGTCAGGTAATGCCCCCGAATTTCAGGATTCAGATCCTTGATCACCTTAAAATGCGTATCGGATGCTTTTGCAATGAGGCTGATAGGGACCTCCTGGAAACAATCGATGCTCATTTCATCGAACTCAATTGGTTGATAATACTCATCATCCTTAAGATTAAAACCGAATTTGGCAGGATCTGAAAGAATCAGTTTTGCCGAAATAATTCGGAATACAAAACGCTGGGTTTCTAAGGGTAGGTAAAGCTGATAATAATCGCTGGTGTGTTGCACCATCATTTCAGCGGCGAGACCTTGTTCACCCATATTGTAAGCAGCCGCAGCCAGGGTCCATGAACCCATCCATTCATGAAGTTCCTTTAAGTACCGTATTGCAGCCCGGGTTGAAGCAGACAGGTTTCGTCTTTCGTCGATAGCGTTGTCAATTTTGAGTCCGTATTTGCGGCCCGTATCCGGCAGTATCTGCCAGAATCCGATGGCGCCCTTATTGGAGCCGACATGGGGTTGAAGTGCGCTTTCGGCAATAACCATATATTTGAGATCCTCGGGCATTTTGTTTTCTTGTAGCATTTTTTCGATATACGGCAGATATCGCCTGGAGCGTTTCAACCAGAGGATCACCTGGGGACGATTTCCGACCGTAAGCAGCAACTCCTTTTCCAGCCGTTCCAAAACCTCCTGGTTTTCCATGGGAACCGGTTCTTCGCAGAAGGAGAGGGTGTCCATATTTTTTACAGATGTCAGCAAAGCAGGAAGATCCGGGGATTGGGCAAAAGCACCCAAATCACCGAACACCAATGCCAAGAGAATTGTCGAAATCAGATGAATCGTTTTTTGCATATTTATTTTCATTCCATTTGCTTAAAAAGGTTCGCGATAATAAAATATTGAAGGAAAATGGCTTACAGTCGTTACAAAAGCGCCTAAAGAAACACGTGATCTAAACTTAATAAACTTGTTGAAAACTATCAATTTAATATAATATGATGAAACGGGGTGATACTATTTCCATAATTCTAATACAGCAAAGCATTTCGGCATTCAAAAGTCAAATCGACCTTTATAAAAATACTGAATACTTTGAGCACTAAATGAGGGAGTTATTTTAAGGTGAGGTTTAAAATCGGTTCAGCGCAATGTTGTTCTATATGTTTATATTAGTGATATGTAGAATTGATCCTTACTCTTTGGATTCTGTTATCTTGGCAATATAAAGGAGACCATTTTGAAAAAGAACGCACTTAAATATTTCATTAATGTCATGCTCTTCATCGACATTACCTCGATAGCGGTTTTGGGATTTCTCTTGGGATTTGTGATTCCAAAAGGACAAGGTTATTCTTCTGCAAAATATTTTCTCGGACTTCAACGTCACGACTGGGCGGACATCCATCTTTATCTGGCACTTTTGCTTTTACCAGTGCTGGTTTTACATATATCGTTTAACTGGACATGGGTCATTCAATCAACCAAGCGTTACCTGGGAGATCATTGGAAGAATTTCCTCTGGGCCATTTCTTTTGCCTGGATTGTCGTATTGGTTGTCGGATGGTTTGCGGTAAAATTATGAAGACTTTCGCCTTTAGATAATGAGGGTGATGCAATCTTTAGTGGAGATTGGAGAGTATTTCTACATGCAACCCTTTGATAACATAATCTAAAATGAACGTTTCCGCAAAGATTATAAAATATGAGAAAATGCAAAGGAAATCTAACACAGGAACAGGCGGATATTTATGGATTGGTGCTGGATGCATATGGTCTGCCGTATTCCATGAGGAGATCCGGCAACGAGTGGGAAATTTGGGTTGGTGAGACAATTCACGACAGGGCATTGGGGCTTATCGATCAATATATTAAGGAGAATCAAAACTTTGCGCTGTCGGATGTGCAGGAAACACAACCCTTTCAGAGGACTTTTACAGGGATATGGGCCAGCCTGATTTTGCTGGCATCTTGTATCGTTTTGAATATGTCCGGCAGCGTAAATAAAATTATCAGGGAATATGGCGCGTCTGCCCATGATATTCTTAATGGAGAAATTTACAGGACCATTACTTCCTTGATGCTGCATTCGAGTTACCCGCATTTGGCAGGCAATATGGCCGGAATCGCCATATTTGGAACTGCGGTTTGCAATATCACCGGGACGGGTGTCGGCTGGTTGATGATACTTTTGACCGGGATATTGGGAAACCTGACAAATGCGGCCCTGTTTCGATACGGTCACCTTTCAATCGGTGCATCGACTGCTGTGTTTGGCGCTGTGGGTATTTTGGCAGCATATCAACTAAGCAGGAAGATAAAAAACGACAGTCAGCGAATGAAAGCATGGCTTCCCGTTGCCGGCGGCTTAGCCCTGCTCGGATTTTTGGGTTCAGGGGAGCACTCGGACCTCACGGCTCATCTGTTCGGCTTTATAGCGGGTATCTGCCTTGGACTTCTCTATGCGCTGTGTCTTCGTCGTCTTTTGGAAGAAAGACATCAGATCTACTGCATGGCCGCCACAATCGCTGTGGTTGTTTTATCGTGGTCCCGGGTTCTATTTTCAGTATAACGGGTAAAGTGGAGTACATCCCGTATTGCGATTGGCGGGATATACAAACAGATTATCAACAATTATCAGGGCTGACATCGTCTCGATTCTTGGCCCTTTTCACCAGCGAAAACAGGGAAACATTTTAAGGAGAAAACGATGATCGAACTAGGAGATCCTTACAAAGACATGGCCACCACTTGCAAGACGAGGCCCATCGGAGAAAAAAAGGTCGTCTGGAATCGGTTTGAATCCGAGCCCTTTGAGGAGAGAAGATTCCAGGTGAAGGTTCTCTCTAAAAACTTCATAGATTCAGCTGCATCGGTTTTTCGAAAAGCCTACCCGGAAGTCTATGGTTCTCCGCATGAGTTCGTACTCATGCCTGAAACATATGAGGAACGCATTGCCCTGGACGAAAATTGGGCTGAAGACAGCCGGAGGAAGGTTTACTGTATGCCTGTGGTGGTGGAACTTGAAACCAATAAGGTGGTCGCAGCAACCATGCTCACGAAGATTGAAAAGAACCTCCAGGTGGAGTTCACTTTTGCTGCGACGCGTCCCAATTATCGTAACAAGAAAATCATGATGAATTTAAGGGCGGTCACCTGGAAGACAGCTTTGTACTCGGGGGCGGAGTACTTATCCACATTTCTTGAGACCTGGCACGACATTACCCAGAAGTGGTGTATCAAGGACGGCTGGCAGGTTGCGGGAATTTTTCCCGGCAACTTTGTGCGATGGAAAAAACCGGATCAGGAATACCGGGGATGCGCCGTCCACTGTTATCGTTTTATCCGTAATGGAGCGGCTTACGCCACCCTGCCCGAAGAATGGAGTCTTGCCCCGGAGTTCCGTGAACTCTGGGACGTTCTGGATCGGATTAATAAGAAAATTCCGCAGAAAGGAGATGTTCCGGCATGGCTGGCAAAGATGGAGCCGTCATTACTAAAAGATTTTTAAGCGCATATCTAATCATCCCCTTGGATGATATTTTTCGTGGATCTGTCTGAGATAATCCCGAGCAACGTGGGTATAAATCTGGGTGGAAGAAATATCAACATGGCCCAGCATCACCTGAACGGTTCTCAAGTCGGCGCCGCCTTCAAGGAGATGACTGGCAAATGAGTGCCTCAGACTGTGCGGGGTGATCTTTTTTGTAATACCGGCCTGTATTGTATACTGTTTTAGAAGTTTCCAGAAACCCTGGCGGGTCATTGGTTGTCCTGCTCTTGCCACAAAAAGATATGGGCTGATACGATCTTTTAAAAGCAATGCCCTGGCATTAATGATGTAGTCGTCAATTTTATTTTTTGCGTGGGTGCCAAAAGGCACAATTCTTTCTTTTGATCCTTTTCCCAAAACCCGGACAAAACAGGCTTCAAGGTTTACCTCAAGGAATTTAAGGTTAACCAGTTCTGATACTCTCAAACCGGTGGCGTAAAGAAGTTCAAGCATGGCGGCATTTCTTTTGCCCAAGGGGGTTTTTGTATCGGGAATGCTTAAAAGAAGATTAACCTCTGAAACGGAGAGAACGTCCGGAAGTTTAAGACCGCTTTTGGGAAGATCGATGAGTTTAGCTGGATCGAACTTGAGA
Organism: Desulfobacterales bacterium; assembly: GCA_046484425.1. GTDB lineage: Bacteria > Desulfobacterota > Desulfobacteria > Desulfobacterales > UBA11574 > UBA11574. The sequence goes on from JAWOIY010000005.1 coordinate 11,320, forward strand.
ACTTTTTCCTGGGAAAGGAACCTGTAAAATCCCCTCAACGTAATGAGATGCCTCGCGCATGATTTCGATCCCAAACCGGATTCTCTCAAGGCGATCAGGTGTTTCAATAACAAGGGGGTGTCGGCATCCATAATGTTGTTGATCCCCTTTTGTCTAAGAAATTCAAGATATCTGGATAGATCGCTGCTGTACGATTCAATGGTTTTTTTCGAAAGTCCTTTTTCGAAAACCAGGTAGTTTAAATATTGATCTACAAGAATATCTAATGAAGACATATTCATCGGTCTCAATCGTTAAATGGATGATCCTTCACTGGTAAAATCGGGTAAAAATACAACCATGTAGCGAGATTACATATGATTTGGTTCTAAACTTGAGTTGTAATTATATCAATTGGGCTTAAACCTCACTGTAATTTTATAGCCTGGCTCGTGAAACAGTGTCAAATTGTTTTGTACCGCTTTAATTTTATTGATGACTTTAATAAGAAGGCCGTTTTTTCCCCTTCCTTTTTTTGAACGTTTTGATAAAGACAGTGCATCAGAGTTTGTTGGAGGCAAATAAAAATGAAAATCCTGATAACCGGTGATAAAGGACAGTTGGGTAACGACTGCGTAAGCGTTCTCAGTGAAACCCAAGAAATATTGGGGGTCGATATTGATGAAGTTGATATAACCAGACTGCCGGACGTAGAAGCGTTGTTCCGGCAATTTGTTCCGAACGTCATAATAAATTGCGCTGCATATACCCGGGTCGATGATTGTGAAACTGAAAAAGAGTCGGCCTGGAAGGCTAATGTGACAGGTCCTCAAAATCTCGCACTGAGTGCTGTGAAATATGGAAGTTTGTTGGTTCATGTTTCAACCGACTACGTTTTTGACGGTCGAAAAAAAATTCCGGGACCGTATGTGGAAACAGATCCGCCGAACCCGATTTCTTACTATGGGATTACAAAACTCGAGGGTGAAAAGGCGATAATGCGGATAACCGATCAACATATCATCCTCAGAACGGCATGGCTGTATGGTGTCCGCGGTCACAATTTTCTCAAAACAATGCTAAAACTATCCCTGAAAAGTTCCGATAATAAAATAAAAGTGGTGAATGACCAGTTCGGTTCACCGACCTGGTCATATCGACTGGCACTTCAAATTGAAAGACTTATTGAGACAAATTATCGCGGAATCTTTCATGCAACTGCAGAAGGTTATTGCACATGGTACGAACTCGCAGATTATTTTTTAAGAAACATGGACGTTCCCCATACTGTAATTCCCTGCACCACTGCGGAATATCCGACACCGGCGGTTCGGCCGATGAATTCGATCCTTGAAAACCGGAATCTTAAAGTTAATGGGATTGATATCATGGAAAAATGGCAAGCGGATGTTGAAGAATTTGTTTTAAATTTTCGCGATGTTTTGATAAAAGAGGCCGAACAGGAAATGTAAGTTTATGAGGAATATGCTGGTTACAGGTGGATGCGGGTTTATCGGTGCAAATTTTGTCCGATACCTGTTGGAAGAATCCGGTTTTACCGGACGTATTATAAATGTTGATAAACTGACCTATGCCGGAAACCTGGAAAATCTTGCAGATATTGAAACAGATTATCCTGACCGCTACACTTTTATCAAGGCCGATATATGTGACGGAACTCGGATGGCAGAAATATTCGGCAAGTATCAGATCGACGGTGTGTGTCATTTTGCTGCCGAGTCCCATGTGGATAGATCTATTGTAAAACCGGATGATTTTATACAAACGAATATCATCGGTACATTTAACTTGCTGGAATCGGCCAGATCACGACTCCATAAAATGATACGCTTTCACCATATCAGCACGGACGAGGTTTATGGCAGCCTGGGCAGACAAGGGTATTTTACGGAAACAACACCGTATAAGCCAAACAGTCCGTATTCCGCCTCAAAGGCCGCTTCAGATCATCTGGTGCGTGCATACCACAAGACCTACGGCCTGCGGATGACCATATCCAATTGCTCCAATAATTACGGCCCTTACCAGTTTCCGGAAAAACTCATTCCCCTGGTGATCCTCAACGCCCTGGACGGAAAACCTTTACCGATATACGGTGACGGTCGAAATGTTAGGGACTGGCTCTATGTCAGGGATCACTGCTCGGCCATCTGGACGATTATGAAACACGGTAAGAATGGAGAAACATACAACGTTGGCGGCGGCAGCGAAATGGAGAACGTTAAGCTTGTCGAAATGATTTGTGATATTTTGGATGAAATGAAAAGATTAAAAAATAACCGTTCCCGAAGGGATTTGATTACCTTTGTCAAAGACAGGCCCGGACATGATCGCAGATATGCCATTGATTGTAAAAAATTGAACCGGGAAATGAACTGGCACCCGGAAGCTTCCCTCGAGTCCGGAATACGTGAGACCATCAAATGGTATATGGACAATCCTCGATGGGTGGAGCGGGTAAAAAGCGGCGAATATCAGACCTGGATCAAGACCCACTATTTATAGACTGAATTTAAAAATTGAAAGAACCATTTCTGCCTTAAGGCGCCAACTCACTAAAAAAGAACAATAAGAATATCCTTTCCTCCAAAAAGCCGGCGGACAAGAGTGACTTAGTGACTTTGTGGCAAATATTGGGTGCGAAAAATGAAAAAGGAAACCATTCTGGTCGTAGGCGGTGCAGGATATATCGGTTCGCACATGGTGAAGGATCTCCTGGAGGCGGGATATGGTGTTGTCACTTTAGATAACCTTTCCACAGGCCACCGCGATCTTTTGACCGGGGGAGATTTTGTAGAGGGTAATCTATCTGACGAAAGGGTGTTGGATCGGATATTTTCATCCTATCGGATTTCTTCGGTCATGCATTTTGCTGCATTTGCACTGGTTGGTGAATCTGTGGAAAATCCGCTCAAATACTATCGAAACAATCTGGCCGCGACGACGACCCTTTTAAGTGCAATGATCCGGCATGATGTCAAGCGGTTTATTTTTTCTTCCACCGCAGCGGTTTACGGAGAACCGCTGGAAGTTCCGATAAGGGAAGATCATCCGTGTAACCCCACCAATCCATATGGTACGACCAAAATTGCCGTTGAAAAGATGCTTCAAGACTGTGATTTGGCCTATGGTTTGAGGTATATCAGCCTTCGATATTTTAATGCATCGGGTGCGGATGAATCCGGAATCGTCGGAGAAAGACACACCAACGAAACCCACCTTATCCCTCTTGTATTAAAAGTCGCTACCGGTGAACGGGAGAATATCCGGATATACGGCACGGATTACCCCACACCCGATGGGACATGTGTCAGAGATTATATCCATGTCAGTGATTTAACCCAGGCGCATTTACTGGCCTTGGAAGTGCTTTTGTCGGATGGCGAGAGTGCGGTTTATAATTTAGGAAATAACCGTGGTTATTCGGTTCGAGAAGTTATTGAGTTGGCAGAGAAAGTTACCGGCAAGAAAATAGCGGTAATGGAAACGGACAGAAGACCGGGCGATCCGGCAAGACTCATCGCAAGTTCTGAAAAAATAAAGAAATCGCTGGGATGGCAACCCAAGTATGAAAATCTCGAAACTATTATTAAAACTGCATGGGTGTGGCATCAAAAGGAAGTCGGTGAGAATATCCCGGAAGGTGCAACATAATGAAAGAGCATACCATTTAACAAATGATCAATGAGCCAAATGAAGAATAAATTGAATGTATATTCCATTTTGCTGGCAGGTGGAGCGGGAACGCGGTTGTGGCCGGTATCCAGAGAACTGTATCCCAAGCAGCTTGTTAAGTTCATTGGTGATGACTCTCTCGTTCAAAGCACCATCAAAAGGCTGGCGCCGACACTAAATCTGGAAAATATCCGTATCGTCTGTGGGACAGATCATGTTCACGAAATTGTCAGACACATGAAAGAGATCGGCGTTTCCTCTGCAGGAAAAATCATTGCCGAACCCTGCGGCCGTAATACTGCTCCTGCCATTCTTTTGGCAATGTTCCAGATTCTTAAAAAAGAGAGTGATGCGGTGCTATGCGTTTTTCCGGCGGATCATGTCATCCGGGATAAAAACGGATTTCACGAAAGATTGGAATCAGCCGTAAAACTGGCAGAAATGGGATATATTGTTACGTTTGGAATTAAACCGCATTATCCGGAAACAGGCTATGGATATATTGAAGGCGGTGAAGAAATAACGGATGGGGCGCTTTTTGTAAAAAGATTTGTTGAAAAGCCGGATCATGAAACAGCCAGGCAGTATGTTAAGGCCGGCAATTTCTTTTGGAACAGCGGCATGTTTACCTTCAAAGCCTCGGTGATGATCCAGGAATTGAGTGCTCACCATTCCGAACTTCTTGATAAAATGAAACAGATTCCCATCGAAGGGACATCCATACCACAAAAAAACTACCAACAACTGCCAAGCATCTCTATTGATTATGCGGTTATGGAAAAAACAGACAAGGCGGCTGTTTTGCCATCAGACTTTGGCTGGAGCGATATCGGATCGTGGAAATCTCTTTATGACTTCAAACCTAAGGATAATAACGGCAATGTCATTAACGGCGATGTTATTTCAGAAAAGACCGAAAATTGTTTTATCATGGCATATGAACGGTTGATTGCAACCAATAGAATAAAAAACATGGTTGTTGTGGAAACGCCGGACTCTGTTTTTGTTTCGGATATGGAAGCCAGCCGGGATGTAAAATCTATCGTTGAAAGGCTCAAGGAAAAAGGAAGGCGTGAATATCAAAAACATAAGACATCATATCACCCCTGGGGAACCCTGACCATGCTGGAATTGAATCGTGATTTCAGTGTCGTGAAACTTGACATCTATCCCGGCGCATTGTGCAGGATAAAAACCGATGCAGCAACCGTTAAACATCTGGTTGTGGTTGAAGGCGTCGCCAAATCGACCATGAATACACAGAGTATGACTTTGAAAAAGGGGCAGTCTGTGATGATTTCCGGGAATCAGGAGATTACACTGGAAAATACCAGGAATGAGGCGCTCGTTGTCGTTAATGTCAAGTTGAATTAATGTCAGGGGGTCACAAATAGTCGTGGTTTTGTAAAAATGAAGAAACGGAAATTGTAAACTCGAGTTCATACAAGCGTATCAACAGTAGAGGATAAAGAAAACGGATATGAGCGATAAAAGTGAAACATGTTTAAAGTTGCTGGGGATGATCGAGCAGAGAACGGCTCGGATCGGAATTATCGGCTTGGGTTATGTTGGGTTGCCCCTGGCCATTCATTTCGGACGAAAAGGTTTTCGAGTCATCGGCTTTGATCTGGATTCTAAAAAGATCGATAAACTTCTTCATGGAGAATCGTATATCAAGCATATTCCTGCTGATTCTATTAAGGAAATGATCGATGCAAAACAATTTGATGTGACCATCGATTTCAGCCGCTTAAGCGAGGCCGATTGTGTATTGATTTGTGTGCCGACACCGCTTTCGGAAAAGATGGAACCGGATTTGAGCTATCTTCTGACGACCACCGAGACCATTACAAGGAATTTGCGTCAGGGACAGCTCATCGTATTAGAAAGCACGACATATCCCGGAACTACCCAGGAGATGCTTCTTCCTCGGCTTGCATCAAGTGGTATGAAGGTCGGGAAAGACTTTTTTCTTGCCTTCTCTCCGGAGAGAGAAGATCCGGGAAACAAAACATACACGGCCACCAATATCCCCAAGGTCGTCGGCGGTATTACCGGATCTTGTCTGGAAGTCGCCACAGCCATGTATAATTCCATTACCCGGACGGTGCCTGTTTCTTCGACCCAGACGGCAGAACTGACCAAACTTTTGGAAAACACCTTTCGTTGTGTCAATATTGCTCTGGTGAATGAAATGAAGATCCTTGCGCACAAAATGGGCATCGATCTTTTTGAAGTAATTGAAGCTGCGGCAACCAAACCCTTTGGGTATACGCCGTTTTATCCCGGACCCGGATTGGGGGGGCATTGCATTCCCATCGACCCGTTTTACCTGGCCTGGAAAGCCAGGGAATATGATTTTTCAACCCGATTTATCCAGCTTGCCGGAGAAATCAACGTTTCCATGCCGTATTATGTGATCGAAAAAACAGTGGAAGCCCTTAACAAGATGCAAAAAAGCCTCAATGGAAGCAGAGTTCTGATCCTGGGAGTTGCATATAAAAAGGATATCGATGATGATAGAGAGTCTCCGGGGTATGCGATCATGAAAATGCTTTTGGAAAAGGGTGCAATCGTAAAATACAATGATCCATGGATACCAAAACTGCATACCACCCGGAAATACAACTTCCAAATGGAATCGACCCCACTTTCACCGGAGTTGCTGTCCGGCATGGATGCGGTGATCATTGTTACCGACCACAGCGACTATGAATTTGCCGAAATCTTAAAACATTCCAATTTGGTAATCGATACCCGGAATGCAACCAAAGGGATAAAAGCAGGGAGAGAAAAGATCGTTATGGCATGAGAGGAGGAGGGAAGGGCGCAAATGAAGGGAATAATTTTGGCTGGCGGTTCAGGAACCCGACTGTATCCGATCACTCGCGTTGTAAGCAAACAGCTTTTGCCGGTCTATGATAAACCGATGGTATATTACCCGCTGTCCGTTTTAATGCTGGCAGGTATCAGAGAAATACTTATTATTTCAACACCTCAAGATTTGCCGTTATTTAAGAAGCTCCTTGGAGATGGTTCCCAACTGGGACTCTCTTTTACTTATGAAGCGCAACCCAGGCCCGAAGGATTGGCCCAGGCCTTTATTATCGGCAAATCTTTTATTGGAAAAGATCCGGTTTGCCTGATCCTGGGGGACAACATATTTTATGGACACAGACTTACCGATATTCTAAAAAGGGCGGTTCAACTCCAAAAAGGCGGTCTGATTTTCGGGTATCTGGTCAAAGATCCCAATCGTTACGGCGTTGTAGAATTCGATGGGTACGGCAATGTCATCGGTATCGAAGAGAAACCAAAAAAGCCGAGGTCAAATTATGCGGTACCGGGGCTTTATGTCTATGATAATGACGTGATCAACATTGCCGCCGATCTGAAGCCCTCTGCCAGGGGAGAACTTGAAATCACTGATGTTAATTTGGAATATTTGAAAAGAGGGCAGCTCAAGGTCGAGCTTCTGGGAAGAGGTTTTGCCTGGCTGGATACCGGAACCCAGGAAGCGCTTCAGCAAGCTGCCAGTTATGTTCAGGCCATTCAGGAAAGGCAGGGATTCAAAGTATCGTGCATTGAAGAAATTGCATACGAACTCGGTTATATCAATAAAGAAAAACTGGCGAATCTTGCAGCCGATATGGACAAAAACGAATACGGCCAGTATCTCATGCGATTAATCGCCGAAGAAGAGAATAATATGCTCGCACAGTAGTCTTTTCAGGTATCCGGACTATCCGGGGAATTTTGCTATGCTTTATCCGCCACACCGGCTTCTTCAAAGGTAAGCACTTCATTAAAAACACAGGTCGCACCTTCTATGATACTCATCGCCAGTGCACCGCCGGTTCCTTCACCCAAACGCATCCCCAGGTCAAGAACCGCTTCGATCCCAAGATATTTCAGCAAAAAGGTTCGGACCATTGCTCCGGTAACTTCCTGCGGAAAAGCGCTGACACCTTCATCAGCGACTCCGTGATCTCCGGCCATAAACAAAATAGCCTTTCGATTTACTTTGGGCTTAAGCGTCTTCTGTATTCCGCAGAGTCGTTCGGAAATGTCATGAAGTCTTCCCAGTGCACGGGTCGGCATGACCAGTTGGGCGGTCCGTTCACGGGATTTTTGAATCCATTGGTCTTCAACCGGCTGTATTCCTTTTATGATATCTTCAAGTTTCACGTGGTGTTCTCCTTCCAGTCGTTGGGTATGACGTAATATTCAATCGCAGGGTTGTCGTGACGATACTCTTTCCAACTTCAGACCCTGTTCCCAGGATCGCCAGGCACGCTGCTTTTTTCATAAGTAATTTTGTTCCCGTTACTTTTATTTTAACTCAAACCGAATCGGCACCCTGACCCACATGTTTACTTTTTCCTCTCCGACCATTCCGGGTTCGAACAACCAGTTTTTTACGGTCGATATTGCCGATCTATCCAAGATCGGATGGCCGCTCGATCTATGGATTTTTAGATCGTGCACTCTACCGTCTTTGTTAACCAAAACATCAAGCATGACGTCACCCTGATATCCTCTAATCCTGGCAATTCTGGGATATTCTGGCGGGGGATTGGATCGATATATGGGCCTTGCTTCATGAATCACATGCGTCGATGACACGGCTTGAGCATATTGTTCGGTTTTTTTCGAAAATTCTTTTGTCCGTATCTGTTGGGGTTCAGACCTGGATTTAGTGGTTTCAATGGTTTGTTCAGGTTTTTCCGATGTTTTTCCAACAATGTCACTGGTTGTCGTTTGGTTCGGAATCCGAACCTTTTTTTGGGAAGAGGGGGAAACAACACGCTTGCGATCGGTTCGTATGGTTTTTTTTACAATGGTCGATTCTTTGAAAACGGGTTTCGGCAGTTGAGGGTCGGACCCGGGGGTTTCCTTCATGGGTAGCGACGTCAGCGTCATATTCAAAACCCTGGATTTCGGTCTTTCAAAAGATCGGCTTTCAGGCCATTTGAAATCCATAATTAGAAGAAGACAGTGAATCCCCAAAGCGATGACTCCGGCTGTCAGCAACTGTTTCATGGGTGTTGCTCAACTTCCGTCTGGAGTGAAATTCGATGAATACCCGCAGTATTGATTTGATCCAATACCCGGAAAAGATTCTGGTAGGAAAGATTGCGATCAGCAAAAATCAGGATGCCGATTTCTTTGTCGGATATGGCTTTTGCTCTCAAAAACGATTCGAGATCGTCAAGATCAATCTGATCTTTATCCACAAATACCGTGCCGTCTGATTTTACGGTGATGGAAAGTAACAGTTCCTTGTCGATTTTAGCGGACGAAGATGTCGGAAGCAAAACCGGAAGCCCGCGATGCACTGCCATGGAAAGCATGGCATAGATAAAAAACACGAGGAGGAGAAACACAATATCGATCAGGGGGAGCATTTCAATTCGGACTTTCTTTCTGGTCTGAAAGTTAACCTTCATTTCTTATCCCTTTGTGTTCGCCGTTGTTGCTGGACAATTTTTCATAAACGATTTCAAGGCTGGTGGCGTATTTTTCGATATCCAGTGCTGATTTATCAATTCTGGAATTAAAATAATTATAAGGAAAGACGGACAGAATTGCAATCCCGAGCCCTGCTGCCGTGGTGATCAGGGCTTGTGCAATTCCTGCTGTTACGGCCTGGGGGTGCTCGATTCCTGTCGCACCCAGCATTTCAAAAGAGAGAATGATTCCGATGACGGTACCGAAGATGCCCAGCAGCGGTGCTACGGTAATCATGGTATCGATCACCGCCATATACTTTTGCATCCCTTTGATCTCTTCGGCGGCGGCGGATTCCATGGCTTTGGCCATGGAGAAATCCCGATGAAGAATTCCGGAGACGAGAATTTTAATGATATAATCCTTTGAACCTTTGGTCTTGAACCTTATGGTCTCCCAGTCCCCCGTACGGCATAGATCAAGAACCTCGTCGACCAGAGCCTTGTTCCTGTTTTTATCCATGACGATCCAGAAGATAATTCGTTCGACAATCACGGTCATCACAATGATGGAACAGGCCAGCAGGGGGTACATGACCGGTCCGCCGCTGATGAATAGATCCAGCATATTCTCTCCTGTTTTTTTATTATTTAAATTTCCTGCAGCCCCATATAAGCGAGACTGCAGGAATGTATATTTTATCAAAAATCAAAGGATACTCCCCCGATAAACTCACGACCGGCTGATGGGATAAATGTGTTCGCAGGTGCTGCCCCGTCATTCGGGTCGTTCTCATATCCTATGGTGGCATAATCTTCATCAAAGATATTCTTTGCGCCTAAAAATGCCGTAATTCTCAACCGCTTCAATTCTGGCTTATATTTGATATAAAGATCATATATAGTGTATCCGTCAAGTTTTTCTGAGCTATTGTCAAAATCATTCCCCAGATAAGAATCACCAACAAATATCATCTCAGGGCATAGATGGATATCATAAGGCAATGTTATATCTAATCCTCCGGAGAAAAGATGGTTTGGGGCAAAGGGCAATTCTTTTCCTTCAAACTGGCCGTTATCAAATTCAGCTTTATGATAGTCATATTTCCCCCAAAAGTCTATTAACTCCTCGATACGAAAAGACACATAAAATTCAAACCCACTATGGGTTGTTTCATCCAGATTTATGTTCTTATTCAAAACGTTGTCCCAAATAATTTCATCGGAGAGGTTTATCCGAAACACGGAAACTCTAACATTTAAATTGTCTATGGGATAGAATTCGGCACCAATTTCGTAGCTATCGCCTGTTTCCGGTTCCAATGTATCATTGAAGCCGTCTGCCAAACCATAGAAAGAGACTTGTTCATCAACAAAAGGGAATCTGTACAACTTTGAATATTTAGAATATATTTTCGAATGCTTGCCGAATAGCCAAGTCAAACTAACATCGAATGCATCCTCTTTGTGAGTTTTTTTCTTTGTATCAAAAGCTGAGCCAAATCCACCGCCAAGAATTTCTTCTTTCTTTGCTTCATACTCAGCCCTTTCTGTTCTATAGCCGATGCCAAGAATTGTCTGATCGGTGGGTGAAAATTCATCTTTGAGATAAAACCCCAGTGAATCTTTGGTAACTTCGGATTCCCATGCTTTCTGATTCCTCTGCTCATCCAAAAACTGGTCCAATGACAGCTTTTCATGATAAAAGTCAATACCGGCGATGACCTTGTTCCCAAGTCCAAAAGGTTTTGCCTTTAATATATATCGGGGCGTAATGCCAAAAGTGTCAATATCCAACTGATTATATTGTGCAGGTACCCATCCGGATGGCATGTCTGCTGTGATATCCTTGTTACCATAAAGAAAATTAACTTCAATGTCTCCGGCATCTCCCAATGAGCCTTCGAACAGCATGTTGGCGTTAATATATTCATTTTCAGACTCATCATCGGTGTGGGCGGGAGTACTTGCGGAAAAAGGGAACCAATTTGGAGGGAACCAATTCCT
>JAWOIY010000142.1:0-13391 GCA_046484425.1 Desulfobacterales bacterium
ATCTCTTTGGTTTTTGAATCATGAAAGACGGAGAGCGCTTTCTTTGCATTTTGGACATATTTTGTTGCAAGGGTTTGCGTATACGTTTGTCCCCCGTATTTATTGATCATCCTTATCAATGTTTCAAAATCGTTAACAGAAAAATCTTTGTTTTTTATGATGTTTTCCATGTGCGTTCGATTTTTTGCGTCTGCCGATTCAAGTGAATAAATGACGGGGAGAGTCAATTTGCCCTCTTTCAGATCTGCGCCCACTTCTTTTCCAAGCGTGGCGGTGTCGCGCGTATAGTCCAAAAGGTCGTCCACCATCTGGAAAGCGATGCCGAGGTTGAAGCCGTAATCCGACAGGGCAGTTTCGATTTTTCCGGGTACATCTGCAATCAGGGCCCCTGAACGGCATGCCCCTTGGAAAAGCACAGCGGTTTTGCTTTTTATAATTTCCATGTATTCTGCTTCCGTGAGATCCAGGCTTCCCTTTCTCATCAACTGATGAATTTCGCCCTGGGACATGTTCTCTGTAATTCCGGATACGACTTTGATGACTGCAGGCCGTTTTGTTTCAGCGGCAATGGAAAGTGACCGTGCGAGCAGAAAATCTCCGACAAGCACTGCAGCGGCATTGCCCCAGATGGAATTCGCCACGGGTTTACCCCTTCGCAGCGTCGCTTCATCAACAATATCGTCGTGTAAAAGGGTGGCGGCATGCAAGTATTCAAAAATCGTCGAAAAAACCTTGTCATAGCCTCCGTCATAACCGCAAATCCTGGCAGAGAGGACCAAGAGCAACGGCCTTAAACGCTTGCCGCCGCTGAACAATATATGCCCGGCAATCTGAGATACCAGGTCTAAATAGGGATTTAAATTTTGCTTAAGAGCGACCTCAATCTCCTCAAGATCATTTTTTACATATGTGAGGATTTTATGCTTTATCTCGTTTGTATCCTTCATACCACTTTTCCCGTGAGATCATATTCAGAGGCGTCCTCAATTTTTACTTTGACGAAGGAACCGATTTGCAGGTTCGTGGAATGAATATCGGTCATCCCCTCGACTTCCGGAACCTGAAAGTAAGTTCTGCCCTTATAAAAAGTGTTGCCGGACGGTTTTTCCACAAGGACGTCATAGACCTTGCCGATGTGTTTGCGGTTGTTGAGCAAAGATATTTTTTGCTGGGAAGCCATCAACCGGTTGAATCGATCCCGGGCCACATGTTCGGGAATGTGCCCTTTGAGCTTGTGAGACGGGAGGTCTTCAGCATCAGAATAGATGAAGACCCCAAGGTTGTCAAAACGGATGTCACTGATAAATGTCAGGAGCGTTTTATAATCCTTATCCGTTTCTCCGGGGAAACCGGCGATGATCGATGTTCGGAGCGCTGCCTCCGGAACAGAGGATCGAATTTTATCAAAGAGTCGATAAAGGTCTTGAAGTGAATAATTGCGCCCCATCTTTTTTAAGATCCGGTCGCTTGCATGCTGAATCGGAACGTCAAAATAAGCGCATATGTTCCGGTGTTCGGCTACCGTTCGAATGAAAGAATCCTCGATGCTTTCCACGTGGCCGTACAGTATTCTGATCCAGATGTTATCGGATATCTCCGATATCTTTTCGATCAGTCGATAAAGCGGCACAGGGGGGTCAAGATCCATGCCGTAATGGGTCGTATCCTGGGCAATTAGAATGAGCTCCCTTACTCCGGAGGAGACCATATTTCGCGCTTCAGCAGCAATATCTTCCAGGCGTCGGCTTCTCTGTTTTCCCCTGAGTTTCGGGATGATACAATAGGTACAGTGACGGCTGCAACCTTCCGCAACTTTAAGGTATGCCGTGTAAGCGGAACTCCGGATCCTTGGTTCCTGCTCCCGGTAGGGGATTGAATTCGGATCCGGCAAGATACAGTTTTTTCCATTCAGGGCTCCGTTTGCCGCCGCTTCAATTTTATCAAAGGCACCGGTCCCCAAAAACACATCGACTTCCGGCAAGGATTCGACGATGGCTTCCCTGAAGCGTTCAGGGAGACATCCGGTAATGATCAGTCGGCGGCATCCGCCGTTTCGCTTGTATCTGGCAAGTTCTAAAATAGTGTCGATGGATTCGTTGACCGCGGATTCGATAAAACTGCATGTATTTACAACTATCGTATCGGCGTTTCCGGGATCTTGTGTAATGCGCCAACCCGCCTTTATCAACCGACCCAGCATCACTTCGCTGTCAACGAGGTTTTTCGCACAACCCAAACTGACCAAATAAAGTTTCATGAATTTCCTAAGTTAGAGTCACAGAATTTCTACAACTTAATGAATATATTTGATATATTTTGAGATTTTGCCGCTTGTTTCGAACACGGAATATTGGAATGGTGGAATACTGGAAGGTTGGTTTTTAAAAGGATATCAGCTATTTTTAATAATATCTTTGACACAAATTTTATCATTAATTCCAAATTGCGTTATCCCAGTACCCATTATTCCATTATTCCAACATTTCATCATTCCAATTGGGACGAAGCCCCTAATTTGAGTAACATCCTTGAAAATTTTAAAGGCTCCCGGTATGTATCGGCAGCCTTTAAGGGGCTGAGAAAAGATATTCAACCCAGTCCTTAGGTTAAGCGCATGGATGTGTTATTTTTTGTCTTTTAACTTCCTTACTTCCTCTGAAATCAAAGGCACAACCTCAAAAAGATCCCCCTGGATGCCGTAATCGGCTTTTGAAAAAATAGGTGCTTCCGGGTCCTTGTTTATGGCCACAACGACCTTTGACGATGACATGCCGGCAAGGTGCTGGATGGCGCCGGAGATGCCGCATGCAATATAGAGATTCGGAGAAACGACTTTTCCGGTCTGTCCAACCTGGTCCGATGCGGAACGCCAGCCTTCATCTACCGCCGATCGTGACGCACCGACGGCGCCGCCAAGCAGTTGAGCCAGTTCTTCTATCACGGTAAAGTCGGGTCCCCTCATTCCTCTTCCCCCGGATACGACCGTGTCTGCCTCGGTCAGTTCAACTTTGCCGGTTTCGAGATGTTTTTCAATGAATTTCATTACGGTTGTTCCGGTATCGGCATCAAACTTTTCAATGGATCCGGTTCCGGCAGCTTTTGCAATGGTCATGGCATTGGGCCGAATCGTGAAAATCTTCGGTTTCCCGTCAAGTACGATATCTGCAAGAATTTTTCCGCCGTACATAAAACGTGTTGCAATGAGATCATTCTCTTCAAAACGAATGGCGACACAATCCATGGCAAGGGGCGCGTCCAGGCGTGCACTCAGGCGCGCTGCAATATCCTTACCCTGGGTGGATGCACCCAGTATAACGACATCCGAAGTTTCTTTGTTAACGACATCGGCGATGACGTTAACATAAGCATCGGGTAAATATTCATGAAGCGCAGGGTTTTCTGCAACGATGATTCTGTCTGCCCCAAATTGTTCAAGTTCTTTTGAAATGTTTTCGACGTTATTTCCAAGAACCATGGCGTTCAGTTCACAACCCAGGCTATCGGCGATACGCCGTCCTTCACTTACCGCCTCGTAAGTCACTTTTCGGAAAACACCCTCTTGTTGTTCTGCTATTGCGAATACACTCTGTGCCATATTTATCTCCCTCATTAAAGGACTTTTGCTTCTTCATGCAAGATTTTGACAAGTTTGGCAGCCTTTTCCTGCGCAGATTCACCGTCTATCATTATGCCGCCCTTACGCACCGGAGGCGTTTGCATCTTAAGGATTTTCGCAAGCGGCTTCCCGAGTGTTTCAGAATCGAGCCCTATGTCAGAGATGGTTTTTATATCTAAAGGTTTCTTTTTTGCTTTCATGATCCCGGGAAGAGAAGCATAGCGGGGCTCGTTTATTCCACGTTGGGTTGTGATGAGGACGGGCAGCGGCGTTTCCAAAACAACCGTCCCGCCTTCAACGGTTCTGTGGCATTTCATTTTTCCGTCCGTAATTTCTTCCTTAATCACCATAGAAATATGGGGGATTCCCAAAAATTCGGCAGTTGCCGGTCCGACCAGGAAGTTGTCGTCATCTACCGCCCGCTGCCCGGCGATGATCACATCAAAAGGGGGTTCTTTTAGTATTGCGGATAAAATTTTTGCCGTTGTTATCCCATCGTATCCGCCTGAACCGGAAATATTGATCAAAATTCCCTTGTCCGCACCCATTGCCAGTGCGGTTCGTATGGCTTCAACCGTTTTTTCCGAACCCACAGAAAGGATGGTAACCGATCCCCCATGCGCTTCCTTTATTCGAAGGGCCTCTTCTACTGCGAATTCATCATAGGGATTGATGACCCATTTGATATCATCGGTTTTGATGGATATGCCGTTTTCGGCAATTCCTATCATCGATTCTGTTGCTGGAACCTGTTTTAGCAATACGGCAATTTCCACTTTTTCTACCTTTCCTTTGATGTATTGTGTTTTAAATTATAACCCCTTAAAAAAACAAAAAAGACACATTTTTAAACAAAAAAAATTACAGCACTCGTCTTTGGATGTCAATAAGTTTATGAGATCTCTAAAGCCAGAAATAGGAAATAGAAAAGAGGAAAGGGGCACCAGTAAATAATCCAACTGGAATAATGGAATGATGGGTCATGGAATGCTGTCAATTATTCTTAAATCAGCAATATCCCTTTCCTCCCAGTATTCCAATATTCCAGCATTCCAACCATGTGCGATGAGGTGCTAATCACACCCTATGGGGTGAAACCAAAGCCGGGCACTCCGAACTCGGATTCTTTAGTCCGGTAAAAAGCCTTTTGAATAATGGTCGATCAAGGCGCCGTCTTTATCTTGAGTGACGATGAAGCATTCCGTGTTGTCCAGACGGTTTACCAAATCAAGCCCCTTTTTATGACCGAGAACCATAACGGCAGTTGAAAGTCCGTCTGCAAATGTGCACGTATCCGCCATAATTGAAACACTGACTACGCCGTTGCTGACGGGATATCCGTTTCTCGGGTCGAGTATATGAGAAAATCGTTTTCCGTTCTTTTCGAAAAAATTTCTGTAATCACCGCTTGTTGCAAAGCCTTTGTCATGTAATTCCAACACCTTATAAACCTGATTAAACGGCGAACCGGCCTGGGGTTTGTTGATGCCGATTCTCCATTTTTTGCCGTCTTTTCGAAAACCCGCCGCAAAAACTTCACCCCCGATTTCCACCAGAAAATTCCGTATTCCATTTTCTCTAATGAGTGCCGCCATCTGATCAACGCCGTAACCCTTTGCAATTGAAGCAAGGTCGATAGATATGGATGCCTTTTTTTTGATAAGATGGTGACTGGTTAAAATCTCGATATTTTTGAATCCGATGTCAGACAAAAGCGTTTCTATTTCTGTTTTTGAAGGAATTCTATTCTTATGTTCAGAATTGCCGAACCCCCAGAGGATTTCAAGCGGCTTGACTGTGCCGTCCCACACACCGCCGGTCAATTCATACAGCGTTTTAGCAACGGTCATCACATTATAAAAATCATCCGAGATCCTAAATTTTTCATTGACGTTTTGATACGCGTTAAACCGACTTATTTCACTGTCATTTCTGAAAGTTGACATGCTTTTGTTGATCTCGTCCAAGCGTGTATCGATCTTTTTTTGCAGAGTTGTTGTATGGGTAAACACCCCTGTAACAACTGTGATATGGTAGGTGGTCCCCATGGTTTTTCCCGAAACCTCAACTTCCTTTTTCAGGCCACACCCGGCAAATAAAATCACAAAACATAACAAAAAGATTACCGCAATCGGTTTTGAAAACAAATCAAATTTGGTCAAATAATTTTTCATTTTCAGCTTCGTCCTGTCCGGCAAAAGCGATGAGTTTTCCTTCGTTGGCCAAGAAAAGGGAATCGAAGTCCAAAAGTTCACATATTCCGGCCGTTAAATTTCTGTGCCAGGTATCTGTCGGGAGAAATAAGAATCGTCTTTCCATGATTTTCAATCCAGCCAAAAAATCCCTGGATCCCCAAGTGTGCCGGGGTTGGGGCGTCAGCACCTTCAGCGGTCATTTTTGCCGTCACCTCTACCCGCCGTGCCGGACTGCAGCGTGGAATGTCTTATGTGTAAGAGGTGATTAAATAAAAACTTTTTACTGTCTAAACAAGATACATTGTATCTGCCCTGTCCAGACTTTTTAGAAATTCAATTTGTTCACCGAATTCAAAATGATAATGACGCCCGGCAATAGGACGAAAATAATAGAATTTATAAAGTCGCTCCCCCTTTTTTATTCGTATCAAATTTAAATGAATAAAGCTTCCCGATACCAAGCAACTCATTGGATTCATAGAAAGATTCTATCGACGGTTTTTCTTTTTTGAAGCTTTTGCTATTTTCCTCTTTTTTTTCTCTTTTTTCTTGCCGGATTTCCTTTTCTTTCTGTCACTGGCAGCCAAAGAATCGACAACTGACGTGACGGATGGTTCATCCTCCTGTTTAAAACAGGCCCACCAGGACATACTATCGTGAATATTGTTAAGAGAACGGTATTCCAGATCCATCTTTAAGTTGTTCAAACATTTTTCCTTGCCGTCTTTTATCGCATCTTCAAACGCTTTGTATCTGATTATTCCAGGATAGATCAAACCCTTTTCGTATGCCACCTGAATCGTTTCCCTTAATTCTTCAGGGTATAAGTCGCAAACTAAACATGCCAGAAGCCCCCAGAAATCCGAATCCGGATTTGTCTCGTTGCCCGTAAACAATTGACCATAAAAAGCCAATACATCTTCACGGGTTATGATGTTTTCGACAACGGCATAGGCCATGGTAGCTTAACTGCATGTATACGCCGTCAGAATCACGAGCCAATTTCTGTAAGGCTAAGGCCCTTTCATACTTGATCTTGTCAGAATTGAGATAATCCAAGAAGAACTTTTCCTTAATTTTTTAAGTGGAATTATCATCAAATCGGGGCACTTTGTTTTTTGATGGAACTGCAAGCCTGAGCATGGGCTGGAAGGCATGACATTCAAAATTTGATTTGCTTTGAATGCATTGGTTCAATTCACAAAAAACCGATTCCTGAAATTTTAAATCACGACAAAATTGACACTTTCTATGAAAAAAGGTCATGCTCGATTTGATGCATTCCGTGCACTTTTCGGGGAGTTCACTTGAAATAGGCATCTTTTTCTTTGACTTTCGATTTTTAACTATCCTTAGGAAAATTGTTTCCTCAAAACTTCTATGAAATAAGGCTCTATTTTGTCGATTTTTCTTATCAGATCTTCTTGGTTATCGAGATATCCTTTTTCATGGAGAAACCGGTAAAAAAGTTTTAACGCCGGCGGCCAATAAACATATTCCAAGGGTTCGACCATTATCTTTCTTAAAAGAAAATCTTCAAAAAACTCAAGAAAATATATATCCGGCACCGATTTTAAAACAACGGTATCGTCATGCATGTAAGCATAGATAAAATCGAGATACGTCTGCAAACAAAAAGATAATTTTTCGATACCTTCCTTTAAGCCTTTGGCCGTGAGCCATTTTTCAAATCGTTTCCTGCACTCGTCATGCAGAGAAAATAAAAGATCTTCATACAAAGAGTAATCGGCGCTGTTTACGATGTAATCGTCCAGCTTTTTAATTTTCTTTATTAAATCGACATCTTTTTGTTCTGCCGGAAAAATCTCATTCGAAAGCGCCAGCCGCTCATAATCAAAAGGCTTGATAAGGAAGTGGACCTCCTTCCGGATAAACATGAAAGGCGTGCCGGGTTCAGGCTGTTTGTCTTTTGGAAACAGAAAATCATATCGATCTATCATCTTGGTGAGCAATGCAGCGGCTTCATCCTTCTTTAAGCTATATGTTGAAGCCAGAGATTTCAATATGCTGTCCTCGTTCTTTTTGTCTTCCCTGCCTTCCTCGACGGAGATGGCATAGTTCCAGATTAACATGCCGATTTGCATGGTATCATTAAGTGTATTCTTTTCATCTTTGACGAATTCAAACAGCGGCTTGGCATATTCCATTATCGCCTGTGACATGGAAATGGAGCGGAAACCTTCCGGAGCGCCCATATGCGGTAATCCGGGCCTTGGTATTGTTTCAGGTTCCTTTGCTACTCTGGATTTTACAAGCCGCAAGTGACGCTTCTTTTTGGTTTTTTCACGCGCCTTGGCGCGTCTTTTTGAAATATCCTTTTTCTTCTTTTTTGCCATGACCTATCCTGTTAGATCCTCTGAAGGGTTATATCATCAATTCTGTTCGATATATAGTTACTTTGGTTCGTATTAGGGCTGGTCCTCCCGGATTTCGATTTGATCAGCAGGTATTTTTACTACTTTTCCATCCCGCCAGATAACTATTGAATTGCCGGAACGTTTATGATCTGCAATTGCATTGGAAACAGCCTTTTAGTGCTTCTTGAGAACCTATTCCAATGGGAATATCCTTTAAATTCCTTTTTTTCATCTATTCTCCGTATGGTTGACTACCATCTCAAACAATTCATCAGGATTATGGAGATGCGTATCAAATTATGGGTTTCTCCTTTTAGCTGGAACGAATGTTATAATTTAAGGGGCCCTGAAACTCTCCGAGCTTTTTTAAAAATTTCTCAGGATCCCGGCGTTGAACTATCAGGTCATCGTGATTTCCTCAATAGAAAACACAAGGTGTCTTCTTATATTCGTTTATTACCCAAAGGAAAGCCCTATCCACCAGATTTTCGCTGCAACCACTTAATGATGCCTGTCAGATAATAAAATATAGGACCCTTGGGGCCTGATTATATTGTCTCAATCCCCACCTGTTTTTTTATACGGTCCACTGAAATTTTCGTGTAAGCCCGTTGAAATAGTTCCATTTTTGGGTTAGATGCTGGAAACGTCCCGCTACAATTCCCGGAGAAATCTCGAGCTCGTTTGCCAGACGGATTACATCTGTTTTTACTCGCATTGAGGCAATTTTCGGATCCCGATCACGAGGGATTAGAATTTCTGCTGCAAACTCATTTACTATTTTGATCAAACCGCTCCCTGAGCCTTCCTTCTTTTAATACCTTCAGGCCAATCCTTTATGTGAACGCGTTTTTTTAGATTATTTAACAGGATGTTGTTTGGGAACATAACATGTGAAAAAATAATAGCTCAATTATTTTACAACGTGGATGCAATTGTGATATTGGACTGCAAAGCGGTTGCTGCCTGGCGAATGAGTTGATATAAAAAAGGTGGCCGGACAACAGCAATAGCTGTTTTTCCTGCTCATGAATGCAATTATTGTTATGGCAAAGGTAAAATCAAAAAAAAGACAAGTCAAACGCAAGGCCAAACTCAATAAGCGTCGAAACAAACTGGCGGCTAACATCCAAAAGGAAAGGGCCGATTATTTTTTTCATGAGGCGATATGGTATTGGGACCGGATGGATCGTGAAAAAGCATTGACGCATTTATTGAAAGCCTTGCGATATGATCCTGAAAACACCCATATGCTGGAGACCATGGTGGACCTGGGATTCGAGCTGGACCGTCAGGACCTTATGCGCAATTGTCTTTTAAAACTTTACAATAACGAAAAGATCGAAGATGATCGGCTCCTTATTTTATGCGATCTTTTGGCAAGGGACCGACAATATGAACTGGCGCTGGAAGTCGCCGAGCAGTTGCTGGGCATACTCCCCGAAATAAAGATCCGAAATAAACGCAATATACGATCCAGCACGGTAAAAATTCAACAGTATTGCCGGGGACAGGTTGAAATTTCACAAAAGCCAACACTCTCCCCTCCGGCCGTAACCCCCGAGCCTTTGCTCGAGAAAACCGTCAAATCCAAAAAACCGCGGGCCAAAAGTAAAACTTTACAAAAGCCAACGAACAAGGAGCCGCTTCCACAAATACCGATTTCCATTGAAGTGGATGCCGCCTCTTTTACTCAACCTTTGTCCCGAGGGCATTTTACGTCTCGTGAAAATTATAATCTTGCTCTTGAAGGCTATCAAATCCAATTCAAGGAGTCTTTTGAAAACCTGATCTGTCTGGCAAACCTGAAAGATGTTCGGTCTCTATGGTACCAGGAAGAAACAGCCCGCAAGGTCTTAAAACGTTTTCGCGGGCGCGCCTTGCTGGCGGACGAAGTGGGACTGGGGAAAACCATTGAAGCATCCATCGTGCTTAAGGAGTATGTGCAACGCGGAATGGTGAAAAGCGCCCTGATCTTAACACCCGCCTCTCTGGTGAGCCAATGGAAGGAGGAGTTACGGGAAAAATTCGAATTTGATTTCCCATCCACCGATGATTCGGATTACCGTACAAAGGGTGATCGTTTCTGGCAGGATCCTTTTGTGCTGGCTTCTATCAACCTTGCAAAATCGAAGAAAAACTTTCCGCTGGTATCCGAACGAGAATATGACATGGTTATCGTTGATGAGGCCCATCACCTGAAAAACCGGAGTACGCTAAACTGGAAGCTGATCAATGCCTTGAAGAAGCGGTTTTTGCTGCTGCTGACGGCCACACCGGTGGAAAACAATCTGATGGAACTTTATAATCTAATCACTTTGCTAAAACCGGGCCAGTTAAAAACAGCCTCCGAATTTCGCAAGGAATTCATGACGCGGGGTGATCCCACCGATCCTCAGAATCGCAGAATGCTCAGGGCGCTTCTGGAAGAAGTCATGATCCGCAACACGCGTGCGCTGGCAAAAATAGGACTGCCGCCGCGTTTTGCCCATACCATACGGGTCGATCCGAACAGGAGTGAAAAGGAACTTTATGAGCGAATTACGAGTTTGGTACAAGATATAAATGCCACGGATGGGATTGGCAGCAAGTTGCTGCTCAAGAATTTGCTGGCCGAAGCCGGATCATCCCCGCAGGCGGTGAGCTTGACTTTGTCGCGCATGCTGGAAAAAAAAGACCTTTTGCTACAACATCAAAACGAGATCCGGGCCATAAACAATCTGTGCCGTTCCATGGATGATACCCGCAAAAGCAGAATGCTGCTGAAGCTGTTACGGTCCTCTTCGGAGAAAAAAATCATCTTTGTCAAATATCTTGGAACCTTGGATCATCTGTCTGAATTTTTATCGTGGAATAAAATTCCCCATGCCCTGTTTCACGGTCGCCTTAACAATCACAGTAAGGATGAACAAATAAAAAAATTCACGGAGGATACAGACATTTTGCTGACTACGGAGATCGGTGGCGAAGGTCGCAATCTCCAGTTCTGCAACCAAATGATCAATTATGATCTTCCATGGAATCCGATGCAAATCGAACAGCGCATCGGTCGCATCCACCGGATCGGTCAGGAGAAGGAAGTTACTATTTACAACCTGTGTGCCGCAGGCAGCGCCGAGGATTATATTCTCGAAGTGCTTGACAAGAAGATTAATATGTTTGAGTTGGTTATCGGTGAAATCGACATGATCCTGGGTCGCGTCCGGGGCGAGCAGGAATTTTCCGACTTGGTCTATGATATCTGGATCCAGTCGGTTTCCGACACGGAAAGGAAAAAAGGGTTCGATCAACTGGCCGATCGCTTGAAGCGCGGCAAAGCCGGTTATGAAAAATCAAAGGCTTTGGACGAGAAACTGTTTGGAGAAGACTATGAGCTTTGATTCGGATCAGTCACCGGGGGGATTTGCCTGCCGTTTTTTTGAAAATCGCGGCGCGATAATAGAAAAAAGGGACAAAGGTTTTAACGTTCTTCTACCTGATTATCTATCCAAACTGTTACAGACGCCGGAATTTATTCAGATCGGTGCAGACCCGGCTTCGGAATCATGTTTTTCGGTCAGTTACGGTTCACCTTTGCTGGAGAAAATAGTCAATGAGGCCTGTGAATTGCCTCCGGTGATTGCATGCCATCTGCACTTTGATTATCTTAAAAGCCAGGGATTTGATAAGCTGATTCGTAATCAGTTTACCTTTCGCGGAGCAGTGGGCAAGATTGAAAGCTTTGCAGAGGTGCGGACCGAATATCTGATGTTGACCTGTAAGTATCTGGCCCAGAGTGATGAACAAAAGGAAGGCCTCATCAAACTGATATTTAATCTTGAAACCGGTGCCCGGATTACGGACATGGAGGAAAATATCGGACTGGCCGTCAGCGCGTTTCAATCAGAAGAGAAACCGGTCGGCTGGCGGGATGAGACGATTAAAAAAATCACAAAATGGGCCGAACGCCATATAAAGGATGATCTGGCTGAAAAAATCGCAGCGTTTCGTGACAGCATGAACCGAAGGTTTCGACGCGATGTGGCCAGCTTGGAAGAATATTATACCGACCTCGAACAGGAAATGGCAGCAAGTCTCGAAAGACCGGGGCTTTCCGCTCAAGGGATTCGGGAACGCAAAGAAAAAATAGGCCTGCTTCCGGGAGAACTTGCTCGCAAAACCGACGATCTGTTTAAAAAATACAGCATACGAGTCAACGTAAAACTTTGCGGCGCCATGCTGATCCACACGCCGGCGGTTAAAGTTCTTTACCGGGTATCAGTCGGCAGAAAGCAACAGCGTCTTTCAATGATCTACAATCCGGCCAACAAATCACTGGATCCACAAGTATGCCGAAGCTGCGGCGCCAGCACCTTCAGTGTTTATTTTTGCCGTTCCATCCACCTGTTATGCCCAAACTGTATCCAGGCCTGTTCTGTATGCAAGAAATGATACAGAACATATACACCATTCAGATCACGGGTCGATTTCTGTAAGGCTAATGCGCTTTAATACTTGATCTTATCAGAATCGAGCAGTTTCAAAAGGAAATTTTCCTTGATTTGATACATGTCATACACTTAGAAGGAAATTCATTTGGAAAGGGCATCTTTTCTTGTCACTATTGTTCCTTAAACTATCCTTAGGAAAATTGCTTTCTGAGAACCTCAATGAAATAAGGCTCTAATTTGTCGATTTTTCTTATCATATCCTCCGAGTTGTCGAGATACCCCTTTTCATGGAGAAACCGATAAAACAGTTTTAACGCCGGCGGCCAGTAAACATATTCCAAGGGTTCGACCATCATCTTTCTTAAAAGAAAATCTTCAAAAAACTCAAGAAAATATATATCCGGCACCGATTTTGCTATTGGGGTCTGACCAAGCTATCTATCTTAATTTAAATTAAAAACATTCCATAGATAGGTGTTATCGTCGTTTAAAGTTACCTTTTTATAGCCAGAATTGGCTATATAAGATGTCTGTTGTTCACGAAGCTGGTAATCTTCAAATTGGATGTGGTTTGAGGTAATCATATATCCCAAGATAGTTAACCCAAATCTTTTCTTTGCTTCAAAGAGCCAATACATCCACCGTCGGCGGTCCTTTGCAAATTTCAAAAGAAACTCTTTTTTATGACAACGATGGGTGATGTGCCAAATATAACCTGGGAGGTAATGTCGTCTTGCACGCGGCAATTGAAAAGATTCTCCTTAAACAGCTA
>JAWOIY010000159.1:0-25273 GCA_046484425.1 Desulfobacterales bacterium
GATCAGAAAATCGAAAAATGGATTTTTCGAAAGGCTTTCGAACACTATCTTCCGGATGCCATCACCTGGCGGGTAAAACAGGAATTTTCCCAAGGTTCCGGCTCCGCCGATATTCTTCCTTCATATTTTGAAAAGACTCTCAGCAATGAGGCGTTAAAAGTTGCCCAGGCCGAATATCCCATGATCAGGAGCAAAGAGGAGCTGTATTATTTCCAAATTTTTACCAAGCATTTCGGCAGCGGTAGAGCCATAGACACGGTCGGTCAGTGGATACGATTATAAAAAGTAAGTTAAAATGAAGCTGGGAAGTGAATTCAGACTATTTACAATTAGTCAAAATACAACGCTTAACGTTAACGACCTGATCGATGACTGCATGAATTTTTTGCGTGCAGTCGCTCTCGATCACAGGACTTCAGAAAAGTTATTGAAGGTGGAACAAAAATTGCGTCAAACAGAAAAACTGGAAAACATCGATAAGATGAACAAGCGTAAAAAAGAAATCCTCTTTCAGGATATTTTTGATATTCTCGAAAATATTTCGCCAGAGGGATGTTATTTTGGCACGCATCCGGCAAGCCTCTCGCTCATTGGTTTTTGGGAGAAAAACTTGTTTTCTGTTACACGCTGAAAATTTTAAAAAACCACCCCTTTCATTCGACGGAAGTCTAATCTGATTTCGCTTTGGAAGGTTTATGGTTTTGATTTAGAAAAGAGGTTGAGGATGCTTATCGTGGGTGAAAATATCAACACCAGCAGAAGACGAATTTCTGAAGCGGTTGAACATCAAGATGCTGTATTTATAGGCAACGTCGCAAAAAGCCAGGCCGATGCCGGAGCGCATTATATTGATGTAAACGCCGGGACTTTTGTTGATCGGGAAGCCGAATATTTATGCTGGCTGGTTGAGACGGTTCAAAATGCCGTTGATCTTCCCCTGTGCCTTGACAGTCCCAGCCCTAAGGCACTCTTTGAAGCGATCAGGTGTCACAGAGGTGAGCCGATGATAAATTCCATTTCATTGGAAAAAGATCGTTTCAATGCCATGCTGCCGGTTGTAACCGCCCAACCCTGTCGGATCGTTGCCCTGTGTATGGCGGAAACCGCCATGCCCGTTACTGCCGACGAGAGGGTTAAGGCCGGTGCTCTACTGATCGAAAAGTTAACCGCCGAGGGAGTCGCGCTCGAAAATATTTTTATGGATCCATTGGTTCAGCCGGTCTCAATCGACCCGCATGTAGGACATGCCGTCCTTGATGCCATAAAAATGTTCATGAACGATTTTCCGGGAGTCAACACCATCTGCGGCCTATCCAATGTCTCTTTCGGGCTCCCGGTACGCCGTTTGATCAACAGTACTTTTTTGTCTCTGTGTATGCTTCAGGGACTCTCCGCCGCAATTCTGGACCCAACCGATTCATCGCTGATGGCAACCCTGTTATCGGCGGAAATGCTGCTCGGACGCGATGAATACTGTGAAAAGTATATTGATGCCTATCAAAGAGGTTGCCTGGACGTGTAACTTCGTTTGGGCTCTCACTTGAAAATCATACCACAAGGGAGACAATCATGACCACCATTGAAACATTGAGACAATATATAAACAAGGGGAGTATTGAAGGTGCTGTGAATCAGACTCAAAAAGCCATTGATGACGGCCTACAGGTTAAAAAAATTCTGAATGACGGCCTGATTGCCGCAATGGACGAGGTTGGCGAAAAATTTTCGAAAGGTGCACTGTTTGTTCCCCAGATGTTGCGTTCGGCCAAAGCCATGCAGGAATGCATGGAACTGATCAAACCTTTTTTTCGGGAAGGCGATCTTATCCCAAAAGGCAAGATCTTGATCGGAACCGTCCATCGCGACTTGCATGATATCGGTAAAAACCTGGTTGCCATGATGCTGGAAGGGGCTGGATTTGCCATTACCGATCTGGGCGTGGATGTTCCAGCCGAGCAGTTTGTGAAAAAGGTGCAGGAGATAGAACCGGACATCGTGGCCATGTCGGCACTGCTGTCCACCACCATGCCGAGCATGAGAGAAACCATTGAGGCGTTGCAACGCGCCCAAATAAGAAACACGGTCAAGGTAATGATCGGTGGTGCACCGGTAACTTCACAATTTGCCAAGGATATCAAGGCCGATGTATATGCCCCTGATGCCGGATCGGCCGTAATCGAGGCCAAAAAACTGGTCGGCATAAGCTAACCAAAATATCCCAATTGAAAAGATCAAGGAGGATCCCATGAATTGCCTGGAAGTTCCAACTTTTCAACCCCGGCTGAAGGTCCTGAACCGCGAACAGGCCCTGGCCATTCACACGGCGGCTCTTGAAATTTTAGAAAAAACAGGATTTAAAATGGAACACCCGCGCGCCCTGGAAATGCTGTCCGGCGCTGGTTGCAAAGTTACCGGCGACGGCCGGGTTCGGATGCCGGCTTTTTTGGCCGAAGACGCTGTTCGCTCTGCCCCCCGGCAGATCACCCTTTTCGACCAGGCCGGAAACAAGGCCATGTCGCTGGTAGGTAATCAAGCGTTTTACGGTACCGGATCAGATGCCACCTTTACCCTTGATCTGAAAACCGGTCAACGCCGCCGAACCGTGTTGGCCGACGTCGCCGACTTCGCCAAACTGGTGGATGGACTAAAAAACATCGCCTTTGCCATGTCCATGGCCAATCCGGAAGATGTGCCGGTGGAAGCCATCTATGTGCATGTTTTTGCCGAAATGGTTAAACATACGAACAAACCGATTGTTTTCATCGCCGATAGCGGCAAGGACATTGCCAAAATATACGAAATCGCATGCGTGGTGGCCGGCGGTGAAGATGCCTTTCAACAGAAACCGTTTATCCTAAACTATTCCGAAGCCATCAGCCCTTTGCGTTTCCCTGAAAATGTGATGGAAAAATTGATTTTTTGTGCCCAAAAACAAATTCCGGTTTGTTTTCCCTCGGGTTCCAATGCCGGCGGCGGTGCGCCGGTCACCCTTGCCGGGGCTATGGCCCTTGGGATTGCTGAAAATCTTGTGGGGCTGGTGGTACATCAGATGGCGGGAAAAGGATCCCCGTTTTTATTCGGACCCAATGTCAGCGCCCTGGACATGAAGTCGAGCGTGGTCTGTTATGGCTGTCCCGAATGGAGCCTTACCCAGGCAGCCCTTGCCGATATGCGGGACGAAATCTACGGACTGCCGATCTGGGCCTTTGCCGGAGCCTCGGACGCCAAGGTAATGGATGCCCAGGCAGGTGCCGAGGCCATGTTTTCCATTATTACCGCCCTGCTTTCCAGGGCGAACCTGATTCACGATGTCGGATTTTTGGAATATGGAAGCACGTCTTCTCTGGAAATGATCACCATGGCCGATGAGCTCATCGCAATGAGCCGGTTTTTTACATGTGGCATTCCGGTCAGCGACAACACATTGGCGTTAGATGCCATCGAGCGGGTTGCTTGCGGCGGACCCGGTTCTATTTTTTTAATGGACGACCATACCTATGAGAATTTCATGAAGTCCCTTTTTCTTCCAAATCTGTTGGATCGATCTCGATACGACACCTGGAAAAACGACGGCGCCAGGGATCTTTATCAACGCTGCAACGCAACGACCCGGGGCATTCTATCAGACCACATAGTCACACCCAAATCCGAGGACATTCTAAGTAAAATAAACGGCATTGTAAACGCCGGTTGATTTTATTTTATTTTTGCTTAATTGAGGTTACACCCTTGTTGCTGACCTGATGTTTTGGAAGGAGCCACCATGCCTGCGAACTTTTCGCGAGGATGTTTTCTGTCATTGAAACAGCTTAAAGCCATCGACCATACTGCTCGACGGGTACTTAAACAAATCGGCGTTCGCATTACCGACCCGGAAATCCTGGACACACTTGAGACAACCGGAGCCAAGGTAAACCGGAGCAAATCAAGGGTTTGTTTTGAAAAAAAATGGCTTGACCGACACTTGGCCCTGGCGCCTCGTCACTTTACCCTGTATTCGAGGGACGGAAACAACGACATACATCTTGGAAGCGGCAATGTATATTTTTCCAACGGCGGCCGGGTGTTTCGTATTTTGGATATGGCCACCGGCGGATACCGCCTGACCATGCTCAGAGATGTCGCCCATACAGCAACCCTGGTGGACCGGCTGGAGCACATCAACTTGTACATCATCTCATGCCAGGCCCACGACGTTGATCCTCAACACTACCATTTGAACGACTTTTACCATGCTTTCAATCATACCTTAAAACATGTCATGGGAGGATGTGATACTTTGGAGGGCGTCAAGCAAATGTTTGCCCTGGCCGGTTTCCTTGCCGGCGGAGAGAAAAACCTCAAAGCAAAACCGTTTGTTTCGGTAATCACCAATTCGGTCAGTCCGCTGACCATGGATACCGAAGCCTTGCGCATTTTAAGGTTCTGTTGCATTCATGGCATACCGGTCACCTGTGCACCTGCCCCCATTTCAGGCGCCACGGCTCCGGCCACCCTGTCAGGCACCCTGGTCCAAACCCACGCCGAAGCTCTGGCAGGTGTCGTCCTGGCCCAGGTTTTTGCACCCGGAGCAAAGGTGCTGTACGGTGCCGTGCCGACCACCATAGATCTGCGAAATATGGAATATACCATGGGGTCAACGGAAACCGCCTTGCTTAATGCTTCCATCGTCCAGATGGCCAAACATTATCAGCTTCCCATTTATGCCTCGGGAGGCGTTACCGAGGCCAAAAGGCCCGATATCCAGGCCGGCTGTGAAAAAAGTTTTTCAAATCTAATGGTGGCCTTAAACGGCGCCGACCTGGTCCATCTGGCAGCCGGTATGCTCGATTCCGGCAATTCCATATCTTATGAACAGTACGTGATTGACGATGAAATCATCGGCATGGTGCAGCGAATGGTTAAAGGTATCCGAATCGATTCGAACACGCTCGCTTTTGATATCATAAAGAAGGTCGGACCCGGCGGAAATTTTGTCTTGGAAGATCACACCGTCGAACACATGATGGATGAATTTTTTTACCCCAACCTGGGAGTTCGCTGTAATTTTGATATCTGGGAACAAAAAAAGCGACCCGGTATGCTGAGTCGGGCCAACGATCGTGTAAAAACGATTCTCCGTGATAGAAAGGAAGGTCTTTTAGATCAAAATTTGATTACTGAAATTAACAAGAAGTTCCCGGGAATCGTTTGTCTTTGAAACAGTCACAAACGATTGATGATTGATGTTTTTCGATTGAAGATTGTCGGAGCGAAAGGAATATAGTGGGTGAACTGTTCCGGTCCCGTTAAAAGATTGATTGCTTGTGGCGTATTTAAACCTGTATTGGAATATCTTAGGCTGGATTTCAGATATTCCGGGGTTTTAATAACGTATTTGCCTGCGAACCTGCACCTGAAACCCGAACTGCTGAAACTTGCGCTGCACCAAGCTATTGGAAAATTCCGCCGGCACAGTGAACGGACGCTGATTGTTTACGGTGACTGTTTCACCGGTATCAATGAATGTTGCCGGCAACACGGCGTTGTCAAGCTTCCCGGCAAAAACTGTTTTGAAATGCTTCTGGGTGAACGCCTGTTTGAATCTATTCTCACGGAATCCACCGGTACGTTTTTTATTGAACAGGAACTGTTGCTCAATTTTGACGCTTACTGCTCCGAACCGTTGGAATTGTTTGACGACAGCTTAAAAAAGATCTACTTTAAACACTACCGGCATCTGCTCTATGTTCGGCAGCCTAATGATCCGGACTTGACGGCGAAAGCAAAAAAAATAGCAAATTTCTTAAATTTGACCCTGGATATTCGGAATGCGGATTATTCGCATTTTTCAGACCTGCTTCGGCCGTTTTTACAAGACTAACAACTCAAGTTTGCACCCTTTCATTCAATGAAAGTCTTATGGGAGGAATTCCACTGAAATCGGTCGATCGCCAAATATTTTCATAAAAGGCGATATGAACCATTACGTCGCAGCGTGACCCGATATTTTATTTCCTTAGTTGTCAATTTTGTGCCTTTTGTGGCAAAAATTTAAAAACAATCACGAAAACTCGAAAGAACGAAATCACGAAATAAAAAAAGATGTTCTTTTTCGTGTTTTTAAAATTTCGTGCTTTCGTGATAAAATTTTTGTTTTGGTTCAGGTTTATCCGGGTTAGGATTTGTAAGGGATATGATATCCTGTAAAAAATGGAGCCGGCGTATGCAGCAAAAAACAACGAAAAAGCCTAAAAAGAAAAAACGCAGTATCGGCACCTTGCCGCCCAGGAAACACAAACGCCGATATGTCAGACTCAATGTCCTCCCGGATGATCTTTGGCTGAAAGCATCTTACGGTCAGACAATTTTCGAAGCCCTTCAAAAAAGCGACCTAAACCTTGAAAGCGACTGCGGGGGAATGGGAAGGTGCGGAAAATGTAAAGTTCATGTACTCTCTTCTTTGGGGCCACCTTCAAAAGAAGATGTTGACCTGCTGAGTCATCAGGAAATAAGACAAGGCGTGCGCCTCGCCTGCCGGACCCCTATGCATAAGGATGTATTGATCCAAATTGGAACGGTCGATCCCGAACAGGAGTATTATCAGATTCTAAAAGCCGGTGAAAGGCCGCTGATTTACTTCGATCCGCTCATCCGGAAACGGCTGGTTACGCTGCCTCCCGAGGGTCTCGAACAGGGGCTCTCGCATCTTGACCGGATTAAATTGGTACTTGGGCCGGATCATCAAAACATAACTGCTTCCCTGAATTGTCTCCAGAACCTTCCGACAACCCTGAAGAAAACGGGTGAACACGGCACGGCGGTTCTTCATAATACAACATTAATGGCCTGGCAACGGAAAGACGAGTTCGAACAGGCGTACGGACTGGTATTTGATCTGGGAACAACCACCTTGGTCGGAAAATTAATCGATTTGAACAGCGGCGCTGAATTGGCGGCGGTCTCACGTTTAAACAGCCAGGTTAAATACGGATCAGACATTATCAGCCGTTTAAAATATATAAAATCCAATCGAGGCGGTCTTGGCAAAGTCAACAACCTGCTGATTCAAGACCTCATCGGTATCACCGGAAGGCTTCTGGAGGTTAAAAGACTCAGGCAGCGGGATATTTTTATCGCCGTAGCTGCGGGCAACACCACCATGCAGCATATTCTTCTAAAAATTGATCCGGGCAGCATTGCAGGTGCTCCCTTTGCACCGGTGTTAACCGACGGCCTGGTGATCAAGGCAAACGACCTCGGACTGGGTTTGCACCCCGAAGCCTTGTTGTATGTTATGCCGGTTAGATCCGGTTATATCGGGGGGGATCTTATCAGCATGATCATTGCTTCCGGTGCTTCCGAACAAGAAGAAAAAATTATTCTTGGGTTGGATCTTGGTACAAATGGTGAAATTTTTTTAGGGAATCGAAGCCAGCTTGTGACCTGTTCGGCAGCCGCCGGTCCGGCCCTTGAAGGTGCGCGTATTTCCGGAGGGATGACCGCCAGAACCGGTGCCATTGAAGGTGTCCGCACCGAAGGTGGAAAACTGTTATACCAGACCATCGGCAATATCAAGCCCAAAGGCCTGTGCGGGAGTGGTCTGGTAGATCTGGCAGCCGTACTGCTGCATTGCGGGATTATCGATCGTGAAGGGCTGATACGACAACAACCGGCCGGTGCCGAAAATGTTTTTAATGATAGAGTAGCTCAAAAAGGCGATATTTGTAACTTTCTGGTAGCATCTCAAGAGGAAAGTTTCGATAAACGAAACATTTTTTTGACCCAGAGAGACGTGCGTGAACTTCAGCTCGCCAAAGGGGCCGTGGCGGCCGGCATTGAGATTTTGATGAAAGAAATGCAGATCGGGATAAATGACATTGACGGTATATATTTAGCAGGTGCTCTCGGGAATTACATCAACCCATACAGCGCCATGCGAATTGGAATGATTCCAACGGTTGATTCCGAAAAGGTCAAATCCATAGGCAATGCCGCCAGCACCGGTGCTTCCATGGTGCTGCTGTCGAAATCATACTGGCAGAAAACCGTCGACCTGTCCCGGTCAATCTCATATGTTGAGCTATCGACCCATCCGAAATTCACCGAGCATTTTATTGCCAATCTGGATTTTCCGGATACAAATCTATGGTAGATCGGCTGTTATTGATTCGGGTTTGAACATTTCCCGAAAGGATGAACCGGATGAACACAATATACACTTCATCCAAATTTATCCCCATAAAATTGTTTTTCTAAGATGAATCCTTATATTAATGACAGCAAAGATGAGGGGATCTTCAATGGAACCGACCAACAACGATAAAAAGTCGGATACAGATTTAAAGATAAACGAGAATTCATCATCAGATATCGAAGCGCTTCTCAACAGGTTAAGAAAAACGGGAGTCACTGAGTTACTCACCATGAACAAAAAAGCGCAAACGACATTGTCATACTGGGCGCATGACCTTGTGAAACAATACAGCACTGTTCTCAAAAACAACCCGATGAAACTCAAGGATATCACGAAGCTTCCGAGTTCAAAACTGGATGTCAAACTGGCCATCAAACTCTTGATTCTGGCATCTGTTAAAAAAGGACCGGAAGATAGTACAGTTGTTAACCTAAGGGATAAATTTGTCAGTTTGGGGTCGTTTCAATCCGTTGATCAAGAAGAAATTCTAAGATTAATGAAACATAACAGAACGGTTCATAAAAAATCGATGGGCGTCGACATGTCGTCTTTACCGGGGTTGAACAAATATATGGATTTGATCATATCGGAGCAGAAAGTTTTGATTGAGGAGGTCAACAGCTTTATTGAAGACATTCGAAAGATAAAAAAGAATTTTGTAACAGTTTAGATCTTCAAAACAAATTTTTTATTAGGAAGCTTCAGGTTTGCTTAAATTTTTACTGGAAGCTGTTTGAGTAGATTACGGCTCGTTATGAAAAAACCATTACGGATTAGATTGAATGCGATCATATGGTCTTTAAACCAAAACCATTCTCAGAAGCTAAAACCGGTTTTTTCATTACGAACCGTTATCTACGAGTTCTTTCAGAAAAAATTTAAGCAAACCTGGAGCAATTCATTTTCAAAAGGCTAACCTCTTACCAAAAAGGTAAAAACTCGCATTATTATTAAAAAACTAAAATACTTGACAACATCATTGAAAATACTTAGGTTGCTTCCGATGGGTTAAACCGTGGGGTACTTGGCGGGCCGACATCTATCTAAGATGTAATAATGAAAATTTTATTCGAACGAGGAGTTAAAGGGTATGGTACGAATTCATGATAGTGTTGAATCAGCTCAAAAGCAAAAAAAAGCGCAGACAAAACAGGATATTGCTGTTGATGAATCCCTGAAGAAAATAAAAAACAAATATATTGTATTGAGTGGAAAGGGCGGTGTCGGAAAGACCAGTACCTCTGTTAACCTTTCCATGGCCCTTGCCGACAAAGGGTTTAAGGTGGGGATCATGGATGTCGACCTGCATGGCCCTGACGTCCCGAGAATGCTCGGTTTAAAGGGGATGCTTGATTTAAGCAAGAATAACAAACTGAATCCAATACGGTATTCTGACAACTTGAAAGTGGTTTCAATAGAGTCGATGATCGCAAGCAAGGACGATGCTATCATTTGGCGGGGTCCACTCAAGTACTCTGCAATACGTCAATTTATCGGTGAGGTGGAGTGGGGAAACCTCGATTTTTTGATTATCGATTCACCTCCGGGAACCGGTGATGAGCCGTTGACCATTTCTCAGACCATTCATGATGCCAAAGCGATCATTGTTACCACCCCCCAGGAAGTTTCTCTGGCGGACGTCCGGAAGTCGATCAGTTTTTGTAGGACCGTAAAAATGGACATTCTGGGTCTCATCGAAAACATGAGCGGCCTTACATGCCCTCACTGTAATAAAATGGTTGATCTGTTTGGATTGGGCGGCGGAGAAAAAACCGCCCGAGCAGCGGGTATAGCATTTCTGGGCAGAATCCCGTTTGATTCCAACATGGTCTCTTGCGGCGACAGCGGCATCTCTTTTCAGGAAAAATATGCGGAATCCCAGGTGGCCAAGGCGTTTGCGGAATTGGCCGAGAAAATTTCCAAATAGTCGTATCATTTTAATCTTTCTGATACGAATTGCCGCATTCAGATAATCCGATTTTTAACGGCTCAAACCCTGACCTCTGAATTCCGACTCCTGATCCCTATTAATTGTGCTTCGGCACAATTAGGATGACGGTTTGATCCAGGTTCCCTGCTTTAGATAGGGCAGGGTAATCTCTTTGAGTGCCTGTTTGTTTTGCACAAACCGGGCTTTCATGCCGAGCAACCATTCCCTGTGTTTGATCGCAGCTTCCTTGCTGAGAAAAAAATCATGCCGGCTTTGCGCTATTTCAAACGTCGGGGATCCTGAAGATAGGGTCACGGTCCCGGAATTGCTGCACAGCATACAGCGGACGTTCGTGTTGTCCATAAACCGGAACGTATCCCCGCCGCACCGGGGACAGAAAGGGCCTTTTTTTTCGGGTGCAGGTTTAAAAAGTGCGGAAGCCAGATCAGCCGCTGTCCGCTTGTTTTCTTCATTCAAAAAAACTTCACCGGGCAGGGCGCCGTAAACCACCCGGCTGCCTTTATCATCCGCAAAAATCAATTTGATAAAATTTTGAATTGCCAGACGACTGTATCCCTCCTTACCCTCGATACCGGCAATCACGACACCGACGGCAGGTTTGCCCCACAGTTTTTCAATATGGGCATAAAATGACAGCCCTCTGTCGAGTAAGGTTTTTAGGGATGCATTGATCCCCAAAAAGTAGGTGGGTGCCGATACGATCAGTGCATCGGCCTCCAGCATGGACTTTAGAACCGTGTTTAAATCATCATCCAGAAGACACTGTTCTTTAGTGAAAAGACACTGGTAACATCCCCGGCAGGGAAGAATCTTGAAATCCTGAAGCCGCAAAAGACTCAGTTCATGGGGAATGTACAGTTGTCTGCTGATTTCTTTGACCATGATTTCGCAATTGCCGAGCTTTCGCGGCGAACCGATAATGCCAAGAATCTTTTTCATAGATATTACCTCTGGTGTTTTTATTTATCGAATCGGTTCATGGATAATGCTTTATTTTTTCAAACAGTACACGCTTTTCAAAAAAAATATCCATTCCGATCTCCAAGCCGGAGGTTGGTATGTGAGTTTTGACAATAAAAACTCCCCCGACTCCTCAAATCGCTATTTCTTGAATGTTAAAACAGCCCCTTGCCATCAATCAATATTTATTTTATAAAAAATGAGCGTTATGGTATGTTGAATTGCGGCAAAGGTTTAAAGATCGAAATGAATTTGATATTAATCGGATGGACCTGTTTATATGACGCCAAAAAAGCCAAATATGCGCGTGGATATCGGCGGGATAGAAATAAAAAACCCGGTGATGACGGCATCCGGGACTTTCGGATATGCCCGTGAGTTTGAAAAACTTGTCGATTTAAATCGCCTGGGGGCTATTGTCGTGAAAGGCCTGTCCCTTGAACCCTCCAAGGGGAACCCGCCGCCGAGAATCGTTGAAACACCCTGCGGCATGTTGAACGCCATCGGCCTTGAAAACGTGGGATTGGCGGCATTCGTGAAAGAAAAATTGCCGTTTTTGAGAGGTCTTGATACGCCGGTATTTGTAAACGTTTACGGTAAAAGAACGGAAGAATATGGCGAACTGGCCGCCCGCTTGGAGGAGATTGACGGCGTTTCGGGCATCGAAGTTAACATTTCATGCCCCAATGTCAAGTCCGGCGGAATGGCCTTCGGCGCTTATCCCGAATCCGCCGCCGAAGTTGTCCGGGTGGTCAGGAAACAGCTCACCAAACCCCTGATGGTCAAACTTTCCCCCAATGTCACCGACATTACCGAAATCGCAAAAAGCGTGGAAGCGGAAGGTGCGGATTCCATTTCACTGATCAATACCATCACCGGGATGGCAATCGATATCGAAACCCGACGTCCAAAGATCGCCAATATCACCGGCGGACTTTCCGGGCCGGCCATAAAGCCGGTGGCGTTGCGTATGGTCTGGCAGGTGGCTCAGACAGTCAACATTCCGGTGGTCGGCATCGGCGGCATTATGACGGCGGAAGATGCCTTGGAGTTTTTCATCGCAGGCGCCGTGGCGGTTGAGGTCGGAACCGCCAATTTCATCAATCCGCATGCAACCGTGGATATCATCGACGGCATCGAAGCCTTTCTGGTAAGGAACAATATTTCTGACATCTCGGATATCATCGCAACGCTTGAAGTATAAACCATTAACTGTTTGGGAATCACTGAAAGGAGAAGTAAAATGAAGAGACTGCTTATTATGATTTTGGTTGTTTTCATGTTGTCTTCCGCGGCTGTTGCAAGGCAGGTCGGTGAAGTGACCCTTCCAGACAGCCTTACGGCGGGCACGGATGAATTGATTTTAAATGGTGCCGGATTCCGCAAAAAACTCTTTGTCAAGGTCTATGCCGCAGGTCTTTATTTAAAAGAGAAGCAGACAGATCCCCAAAAAATCCTGGATGTGGATACACCCATGGCCATCAGAATGCACTTTGTTCACAGCGAGGTTTCCAGCAAAAAGCTGGTGGATGCCTGGAATGAAGGATTTGTAAACGGAACCGGCGGAAACATTGCGCCCATTAAAACCGAGATCGACACATTCAATGCGTTTTTTTCCCAGGAAGCCAGGAAAAACGATATTTACGATATCGTCTATATTCCGGAGCAGGGGGTCGGTGTTTATATCAAGGGAGAATTGAAAGGGACGATAAAAGGACTCGATTTCAAAAAGGCCGTATTTTCAATATGGCTGGGTGAAAAACCGGCGGATTCGAAGTTAAAAAGAAAAATGCTCGGAGAATAGGGTAAAAAGAAAAAGCTATTGTAAATATTACCGAAGGGGCTACGTGAGCCCCTTCGGTTTGATGTTCTTCGTGAGAAATTAAATCAGGCGGTTGCCACCACCGGGTTGGCTTTTAAATATTCAAGACGGTTGAGCCCATTGATGTAAGCCTTCACACTGGCGGTGATGATGTCCGGGTCCGCCCCGCGGCCGAGTGCAACCAAACCGTTTTCTTTCAGGCGTACCGTGACTTCGCCCTGGGCATCCGTACCGCTGGTAATGGCGCTTATGGAAAATCGCATGAGCTCCGATTCTGTTCCCGTCAGTTTGGCAAT
Organism: Desulfobacterales bacterium; assembly: GCA_046484425.1. Lineage (GTDB taxonomy): Bacteria > Desulfobacterota > Desulfobacteria > Desulfobacterales > UBA11574 > UBA11574. The sequence continues at coordinate 13,206 of JAWOIY010000159.1, forward strand.
ACTGTCGTACGCCGCATCGATGGGGCCGTTTCCGTATCCTGTATTCTGGACCGGCCTTCCATTGATGGAGAGTCTGACGGTTGCCGTGGGAATGACAGTGGTGCCGCTGGTGACATGCAGATATTCCAGCTGGAAAATGTCGGCGGTCCTCAGAATGCCTTCCGTAACAATCACTTCCAGGTCCTCATCAACAACGTGCTTCTTTTTGTCGGCCAGTTCCTTGAATTTTGTAAAAACGAGTTTTAACTCTTCGTCGGAAAGATCGTACCCCATTTCCTTCAAGTGAGAGCGCAGGGCGTGTCTTCCGGAGTGTTTTCCCATAATCAATTTGCTGGCGCTGAGCCCTACGGTTTCAGGTTTCATGATTTCATAGGTCATGGGATTTTTAAGAACCCCGTCCTGATGAATTCCGGCTTCGTGGGCAAAGGCATTTGCACCGACAATGGCCTTGTTGGGCTGGACGATGATACCGGTGATCATGCTGACCAGTCGGCTGGTGGGATAAATCAGCTCCGTTTTGATATTTGACGTGAACGGCATGTAATTGGGCCTCGTGTGAAGGGACATAATGACTTCTTCCAGCGAGGTGTTCCCGGCCCGTTCGCCGATGCCGTTGATGGTGACTTCCGCCTGTCTTGCCCCCATGTTCAGTGCTGCAAGAGTGTTGGCCGTGGCCAGGCCGAGGTCATTGTGACAATGAACGCTCACGACTGCCTTGTGAATATTGGGGGTATGGTCCATCACATATCTGACCAGTTCCGCGAATTCCATGGGGATGGCGTAACCGACGGTGTCCGGAATATTAATGGTAGTGGCGCCGGAAGCAATGGCCGCCTCAAACACCTTGCAAAGAAAATCCCGGTCACTGCGTGAGGCATCTTCGGCCGAAAACTCGATGCTGTCGGTAAGGCTTTTGGCGTATTTGACAAATTCCGAAGTGGTTTTAAGGACCTGGTCCCGGGTCATGTTGAGCTTGTATTGCATATGGATGTCGGATGTTGCCAAAAATGTATGAATTCTCGGTTTTGCTGCGTGCTGGACGGCTCCCCACGCACGATCGATATCGTTTTTCGACGTCCGTGCCAGTCCGGCGACCTCGGTTTTTTTCAGTTTTCCGGCGATCTTGGAAACCGCATCAAAATCCCCTTCAGATGCTGCCGGGAATCCGGCTTCCAATACATCTACGCCGAGTTTTTCCAGTTGTGTCGCCAGGCGCATCTTTTCCGCGGCATTCATGCTTGCGCCGGGAGACTGCTCGCCGTCTCTTAGCGTCGTATCAAAAATAATGACTCGTTCTTCCATGATTTTGCTCCTGTTCGTGGATATTTGGTTGATAATAAATTTATAACTTCTTTATATAAAGGGCAAAATGCGAACGAGCATGCGCCGCAGGACAGGATAAAAAAAATGTCCCACGGCATTGATTCCCTCTCTTTTATTAAACATTTTCTTCACCTTCATCGTAATAGGTTTTATTTTTTATCATTTCTCATTGCGAGCTTATACTGGAAGCTGTCGGCAAGTGCATGCCAACTGGCTTCAATAATATCTTCGGAAACACCGATGGTGCTCCAGATATGGTCGTGCTCCCGCGACTCAATAAAGACCCGCACCCTTGCCGCAGTTCCCTTGCGCCCATCTATGACCCGGACTTTAAAATCGATCAGGCGAATGGCGTCCAGATCCGGATAAAATTTATCAAGTGCCTTGCGAAGGGCATTGTCCAGGGCGCTGACCGGACCATCCCCTTCGGCGGCGGTGATTTCGTTTTTGCCTCCCACCGAGATCTTGATGGTGGCATGGGCTGTACAGGGGCGATCCTCGTCTTTTTCGATGGTGACCCGAAAGGATTTTAAATCAAAAAGCGGCTGAAACTGATCGGTAAACTTTTCGAGCAAGATCTTGAATGATCCGTCTGCGGTGTCAAACTGGTATCCATCTTGTTCCATCTTTTTAATTTCCGTAACAATTTTGCGGCTGTCACTGCCGTTGGCACCGAGTTCGATCCCAAGTTCTTTTGCTTTGTATTCGATATTGCTTTTTCCCGAAAGATCCGACACCAATACACGGCGGCGATTTCCTACGAGTTCGGGCTCCATATGCTCGTATGCCTTTGATACTTTCATGATCGCACTGACATGAATACCCCCTTTGTGGGCAAATGCGCTTTCACCGACAAAGGGACGGCTGTTCAAAGGAATCATGTTGGCGGTTTCACTGACAAACCTCGAGAGCAATCTCAGTTTGGCCATATTTTCCGGGGGAACACACGGGCGGTTCATCTTTAGCTGGAGAATCGGCATGATCGAAGTCAGATCGGCATTCCCGCATCGCTCTCCATATCCGTTGATGGTTCCCTGGACCATCAACGCTCCGGATTGGACGGCTTCGATGGAATTGGCCACAGCCAGGCCGCTGTCGTTGTGGGTATGGATTCCGAGCTTGAATGGAAGCGAATCCACTTTTGCCGAGTATTTTTCCGAAAACGCTTTTCGGACTTCTTCCATAATCGATTTGATTTCAATGGGCAGTGTTCCGCCATTGGTGTCGCACAGAACGATGAACACCGCACCGGCATCGATGGCGGCCATCAGTGTCTTTAAGGCATAATCCGGATTTGCTTTGTACCCGTCAAAAAAGTGTTCGGCATCATAAATCACTTCCCGATCGCCGTTTTTCAAATATTCGACAGAATCGGTGATCATGGCCAGGTTTTCTTTTAACGTATTGCTCATGACCTGTTTGACATGCAGGTCCCATGTTTTTCCGAATATGGTCACCGAAGGAGTTTTGGCCTTTAAAAGTGCCTGTAAGTTCGGGTCATCTGCAGGGTCGATACCGGGTTTGCGTGTTGAGCCGAATGCCGCTATCCGCGCGGTTTTGAATTTCTTTTTCTGGGCCAGATCGAAAAATTCCATATCCCTGGGGTTGGAACCCGGCCAGCCGCCTTCGATGTAATGTATGCCGAAATCATCCAGTCTTTTTGCAATCTGAATTTTTTCCTTGGCACTGAAACTGATGTTTTCTCCCTGGGTTCCATCCCGCAAGGTCGTGTCATACAGTACGATCCGTTCCATATTTTATCTCCTACAATAAAGTGAGCTAAAGTGTGAAGTGAGCTAAAGTGAGCTAAAATTAAGGAATGCGTTTACTTCACAATCAAAAGAGGTAGAATACCTCAACTTCCCCGTTTAATACGGGATAAATAGACACTTTAGGTCATAAGGCACTTTAACCTTAAGATACGGTTATCTGTTTTCAGGCCTTAATGCCCTTACCGCTGCTCCGGCCTGCCACATTTCGGAATTTTTGAGCACGTCGAGTTCTTTTTGCAGTTTTTCCCGGTAGTCGGGTGTGCTGTTGGCTTCCAGAACTCTTTTGGTTTCAACGCCGGACACAACCCTTTCGTAGAGTTCTTCAAAAAGAGGGGCCACGGCATCGCGGAACTTCGGCTTCCAGTCCAGGGCTCCGCGCTGGGCGGTGGTACTGCAGTTCGCATACATCCAGTCCATGCCGTTTTGCGCCACAAGGCGGATCAGGCTCTGGGTCAGTTCCTCTACGGTTTCATTAAAGGCTTCACTTGGGGAGTGCCCGTGTTTTCGGAGAACATTGTACTGGGCCTCCATCACGCCGGCCAGGCATCCCATTAGAACACCGCGTTCGCCGGTAAGATCACTGTAAACTTCATTTTGAAAGGTGGTGGGAAAGAGATAGCCCGAACCGATGGCAATCCCCAGTGCCAGTGCTCTTTCTTTCGCACGTCCCGTATAGTCTTGAAATACCGCGAAACTCGAATTGATGCCGCTGCCGTCCAGAAAGTTCGTCCGGACGGTGCGGCCCGATCCCTTCGGGGCCACCAGGATGACATCGACGTTTTCAGGGGGTACAATGCCGGTCTGATCCTTATACACGATGGAGAAACCGTGTGAGAAGTAAAGTACGTTCCCTTGATCAAGGCATTTTTTTATGGTTGGCCATACCGCAACCTGACCGGCATCCGAAAGCAGGTACTGGATGACCGTTCCCTTGCGGGCGGCTTCTTCTATGGGAAAAAGGGTTTCTCCGGGAACAAAACCGTCTTCAACGGCCCGGTCCCAGGATCTACTCTTTTCACGCTGCCCGACAATGACGTTGATGCCGTTATCTTTCATGTTTAACGCCTGTCCCGGACCCTGGACACCGTAACCCAAGACGGCAACGACTTCGTCTTTGAGCACGTCCCTGGCTTTTTCCAGAGAAAATTCTTCCGATGTAATGACTTCTTCTTCTATTCCGCCGAAATTAATTTTGGCCATGTCGTTCTCCTTATATAATTGATATTATTTCGAATTTCTGAACAGGGCGATAATTCCGGTTCTTGCAATTTCTTTTATACCGATGGGTTTTAAAAGGTTTAAAATCGCCTTCAATTTGCCTTCGTCGCCGGTGACTTCAATGGTGTAATGGTCAGGGCCTACGTCAACCACCTTGCACCTGAAAATGTCCACGGTTCTTAATATTTCGGCACGATGTTCCGGCTTGGCAACGACCTTTATGAGGGCCATTTCCCTCTGGACAAATTCCTTCCCGGTAAGATCGTGAACCTTGATGACATTGATGAGCTTGTTCAGCTGTTTCTCGATCTGCTCGATAATCGGGGGTTCTCCTTTTGTGACCAGTGTTACTCTCGATACCAGTGGGTCCATGGTTTCGGCAACGCAAAGGCTTTCAATGTTAAATCCCCGGCCGCTGAACAATCCTGAAATCCTGGAGAGAACACCGGGTTCATTATCCACAAGAATCGAGAGTATGTGTTTTTCTTCTGACATGGTTGGCATCCTTTTCAAATAAACAGAGTTGACGTTTTTTTTAACAGGTTTTCGGAAGACGATCTTACACCAAAAGCATTTCGGTAACCGGGGCTCCGGCAGGAACCATCGGATAAACGCATTCTTCCTTTTCCACCACAAAATCCATGATCACCGTATTTTTGGATGCCAGGCCTTTTTTCAAGACTGCCTCCACTTCTTCGGGTTTTGTGGCCCTGAGACCCTCGGCCCCGTAAGCTTCCGCCAGTTTGACGAAATCGGGTGCGACATCCAGGCATGTTGCGGCATAACGCTTTTCGAAAAAGAGCTGCTGCCACTGCCTGACCATGCCGAGATAGCCGTTGTTGAGAATAACGATTTTTACGGGAAGACCGTTTTGTACCGCAGTCGTCATCTCCTGTATGTTCATCTGGATGCTGCCGTCACCCGCAACATCGACCACAAGCTTATCCGGACAGGCGAGCTGCGCCCCGATTGCGGCCGGCAAACCGAATCCCATGCACCCTAAACCCCCAGACGTAATAAAATGGTTGGGTTTGTCAAAGTGATAATACTGTGCGGCCCACATCTGGTTCTGTCCCACCTCGGTGGTGATAATTGCTTTGCCTTTGGTCAGCTCGTACAGTTTTTCCACAACATATTGGGGCTTGATAACGTCTTTCTGTTTATAGGCAAGCGGCTGTGTGTCTTTCCAGCGCTGAATCTGATCTAACCATTTTTCCCGTTTTTTCTTAAGATCGCCGAGGTCTTCCTTGTCCAGCAGTTTGTTCAATTTGGCCAGCGTGATTTTACAGTCACCGACAACCGGGGCGGTAACCGGGATATTTTTGCGAATGGATGTGGGATCAATGTCGATGTGCACGATTTTGGCCTTGGCTGCAAAGACATCTGTTTTTCCGGTGACACGGTCGTCGAACCGGACACCGATACCGATCAGAAGGTCGGATTCACCGGTGCACATATTGGCCCGATACGTGCCGTGCATACCGATCATACCCAGCCACAAGGGATCTGTTCCCGGAAATCCTCCAAGACCCATCAAAGACGTGGTCACCGGGATTTGAGTTTTATGGGCGAGTTCCGTAAGCTCTTTGGCGGCCCCAGAAAGAATGACGCCGCCACCGGCAAAGATCATCGGTTTTTTGGCGGCCTTGATCAGCGACACCACTTTTTGAAGCTGTTTTATATTGGGATTGTATGTCGGGTTGTAAGACTTCAGGTTTATTTTTTCGGGAGCCTTGTACTCTATGGCATTGACGGAAACATTTTTCGGAATATCCACCAAAACGGGTCCAGGACGGCCGGAGCTCGCAATTAAAAAGGCTTCCTTGATAATTCTGGCAAGGTCTTCGGTTCGTTTGACCAGATAGTTGTGTTTGGTGCACGGACGGGTAATGCCCACGGTGTCGACTTCCTGAAAAGCATCATTGCCGATCAGATGCGTGGGAACCTGGCCGGTAAATATGACCACGGGTATGGAATCCATATAGGCGGATGCAATGCCGCTCACCGTGTTGGTAGCCCCCGGGCCGGATGTTACCAGACAGACGCCCACCCGGCTCCCGGCACGGGCATAGCCGTCGGCCGCATGCACGGCACATGCCTCCTGACGGACAAGGATGTGCCGGATGTTTGTTTTTGCAAGTTCATCGAAAATGTCGATGACGGCACCACCCGGATATCCGAAAATTATCTCAACCCCTTCCTCCTGTAACACTTTCATCATAATTTGTGCGCCTGTGAGTTTCATGTCTCTTCCTTCCTTATTTCTATTGATGGTTATTTATTTCTTCTATTAATGAGCTTCTTTATTTTTTTCAAAAGAGAGCCGGTTCTTCGAAGAGAGTGAGCTAAAGTGAGCTAAAGTTTGAAGTGAGCTAAAGTTAAGGAATTCTGCCAATTATATAAAATTGACTGAGCGAAGCGACTCCATAACTTTAGGCACTTTAGCTCACTTTAGATCATTTTAGGCACTTTTTAACTTGTACGGTATTAAAAAAACTGTTCCTTCCAAAAGTTATATCAAAGCTGGGTTCTCTGTATCTGCCTTTCACCTAACTACCGCCCCCTTGCTGGCAGAAGACACCATTTTTGCATACCGGGCCATGTACCCGTGGGTAATTTTGGGGGCCGGCGGAGACCATTTGGACAGCCGGTCCTGGATCTCGCTGTCCGGTACCTTGAGGTTCAATGTTTTGGCTGGAATATCGATGGCAATCAAGTCACCGTCCTTAACAATTGCAATGGGCCCTTTCTGCATGGCTTCCGGTGAAATATGCCCGATGGCCGCGCCCCGGGTTCCCCCTGAAAAACGGCCGTCTGTGAGCAGCGCCACATGTGCGTCCAGTTTCATGCCGGCAATGGCCGAAGTCGGTGTCAGCATTTCCCGCATGCCAGGGCCGCCCATGGGCCCTTCATACCGGATCACGATAACGTCCCCTTTTTTTATTTTGCCGCCCATGATGGCCTGGCCGGCTTCTTCCTCGGAATCAAACACCCTGGCCGGGCCTTCGTGACGTAGCATTTCATCCAAAACGGCAGACTGCTTTACCACGGCGCCTTCAGGAGCCAGGTTGCCGAAAAGCACCGCAAGTCCGCCTTCCTTATGGTAAGGGTTGCCGGTCGGCCGGATGACCGAGTTGTCCCTGATGTTCGCGTGCGTTATGTTTTCACCCACGGTTTTGCCGGTTACGGTGAGGCAGTCTGTTTTAATGAAACCGGCGCCGGACAGTTCCTTCATGACCGCCTGAATGCCGCCCGCCCGGTTCAGGTCTTCCAGGTGATGCGGACCGCCGGGACTGAGCGAGCAAAGGTGCGGCGTGGCTTTGCTGATCTCGTTGATCCGATCGAGATCGATGGATACGTTTGCTTCCTTTGCCAGGGCAGGGAGGTGAAGCACGGTATTGGTGGAGCATCCGAGGGCCATGTCCACGACCAGGGCATTGTGAAAGGCCTGTTCGGTCATAATTTTTGACGGCCGTATATCTTTTTCCAAAAGCGCCATGATTTGCATGCCCGCTTCCTTGGCCAGGCGGATACGGGCGGACATGACCGCAGGAATCGTGCCGTTTCCCGGAAGGCCCATGCCGACGGCTTCGGTCAGACAGTTCATGGAATTTGCGGTGAACATACCGGCACACGACCCGCAGGTGGGACACGCAGCGTCTTCAATCCGGCAAAGCTGATCTTCGGTCATATCGCCGGAGAGCACGGCACCCACGGACTCAAACACCGTAATCAGGTCGATTTTATCATCGCCGGTCTTTTCAGGATGTTTGCCGGCCAGCATGGGGCCGCCGCTGATGACGATGGCCGGCAGGTCTAGGCGGGCGGCTGCCATCAACATTCCCGGAATAATCTTGTCGCAGTTGGGAACCAGAACCAGGGCGTCAAAGGCATGGGCCGTTGCCATGACCTCGATGGAGTCGGCGATTAGCTCGCGGCTTGCCAGGGAATATTTCATCCCTTCATGATTCATGGCGATGCCGTCGCAAACCCCGATAACGCCGAATACAATGGGGGTTCCGCCTGCCATATAGACCCCTGCCTTGACCGCCTCCACGATATTGTCCAGGTGAACATGTCCGGGTATGATGGTATTGACGGAATTGGCAATGCCGATGAGCGGTCGTTTGATTTCTGCATCCGTGTATCCCATAGCTTTAAAGAGAGAGCGGTGAGGTGCCCGTTCCACCCCTTTTTTTACCAGATCGCTTTTCATAGGTTCTGTCTCCTCAAAAAAAAACCGTTATCAGCCTTTGGGGCTGATAACGGTTTTTGTTTTTTTTGGCTTGGTCGGAAAATCAGGCCATTATCAACCCCGTGCCTCGCAGCAGATAAGTACACCTACTACGAGGTTAATAATAAGGATAATAAGGTTGTTAATGGCGATAATATTTTTCATGATGATTTTCACGTTTAGTTAAGAATAATCTATCTAACTGTTCTTATGATCATTGTCAAGCATTTTCTTATCCTGAATTGAACATTTTAAAGTTTCGTCTGAAATTTATTTTTTTAAGCCTTTTTTCGATAGATATGATCCAAAGCAACATTGTAACAACAGATTGTCATACGTTTCTCGATATCCACACAACTTTTCCGATCATACGAAAGCTGCCAATGTCATCCCGATTCGAATCCATTCTTATCTCATCATTAAGATTGACAAAATATACCCAATTGGTATATTTAGCATACCATGAATTTTGAATTTGACCCGGAAAAATCGGATATAAACAAAAACAAGCATGGGGTTGATTTTATTGAGGTTCAAGAGCTTTGGAATGATATTGATCTATTGGAGATCCCAGTGAAAACAACCGATGAACCCAGGTTTTTGGTTATTGGCAAAATAGGCGAAAAACACTGGACTGGGGTTATCACATATCGCAATGATAATATACGAATTATCTCAGTACGGCGTGCCAGAAATGAGGAGATTGAGCTTTATGAAAGCTAAAGAATTAGATAAGAAGTTCGATGACGGGAAAAGCATTTTAGAGCATCTAGACCTCTCAAAGGCAAGACGGCCGAACCTGGAGCAAAAAAGGGTTAATGTCGATTTTCCTCTTTGGATGATTCAATTGCTCGATAAAGAGGCTAAACGGCTTGGTGTTCCTCGGCAATCGATTATTAAGATTTGGCTTGCAGAGAGATTGCACAAATCCACTACCTAATAGTATTCGAACCATTCACTGGTGCGGACGCGAAGGGCCGGCGTGCTTTGCCGGGAAGTCCTCCAGCAGCTCGCCAGTCACTGCCGTGCGCCGCACAGTTTGGTTGTTGGACAGATAGAGGAAATAGTGGGAAAAAAGTGGAAACGCTTTGAAAATCTCTCCGCACAAATTCAAAGGAGCCTCTCTCCTTCGGCGGTAGTTACTCAAAATGAAAGAGTAAGAGGGAAAATTACCGGTGTTAAGCGGGAGCTTGACATTGTTGTGAGGGTTAGTTCTGGTCAGTTTGAATTACTTATCGTTATCGATTGCAAAGATTACAACAAAAAGGTGGACGTGCAAGATGTAGAATCGTTCATGGGCAAGCTGAAAGACGTTGAAGCAAACAAAGGTGCTCTGGTAGCTGCAAAAGGATATACCGATGCAGCGAAAAAGATGGCAAAAGATGCTGGTATCAGCGTTTATGATTTGGTCGACGCTGAATCAGAAGACTGGCCATCGTATGTCACCATACCTGTCCTTGTTGATGGTAGGCATCTCCAATCAGTCAGTTATCAAATAGCTTCAACTGAACGTTTTTCTCCTTCTATTGAGGGGATTGAGTATGTATCGGTTTTTCGAAGCGATGGCAGTAGGATAGGCCCATTACGAGATCTCCTATCAAAGCGATGGAATGACAGCAAACTTCCAATTGAGCCCGGCCTACATGAATCTCTCCCAATATCAGATGAGCCAACATATATGCTTGATGGAAAGCGCTTTGTTCCGGTGAATTTGGCTGCCGATATTATGGTTAAGAAAACATTGTATTTCGGTCATCTTCCTTTAATTAAGGTCCAAGGATTTCGTGACGCGATTTCAGGAGATCTACATACACGTTCAATGACAACAGATTGGATGAATGTCGAGACAGTTCGGCGGGAATGGAAGGTAATTCCATCTGAAGAGGCGCTTGCTGTAACTCCTATGATGGTTTCGCAAGAACTTACGTATTTCCCACTGGAAGGAGAAGCCGAAATCAACCTTTGAAACAAATATAGGCTATGTCCAACCAGGGCTTTCAGTGGATCGCAAGGACCATGCGCCCACTGAAGCCCGCCGTTGTGCGCCAATAAATAAAAGAGGTGTAATAGAAGAAAGGATAATCGTTTATCTTAAAGCAACATGAATTTTTCGACCTACTGCCTTAGCAAACTTTTCGAGAGTGGATAGGCGGATATCGGTTGCATGATTTTCCATACGTGACACGACGGATTTCGTGGTTTTGAGTCGCTTTGCGATTTGTTCCTGTGTAAGTCCTGCTTCCAAACGAGCCTGTTTTAAAAGGATGCCCAGTTTAAACGTCTCAAGCCGCTCGTCGTAACCGGACCAAAATTCAGGATCCTGTTTCATGCGTTTTTTCTTATATTTTTGTAAATCGCTCATTTTAAGTCCTTTTGTTTGAAATAGTTACGTTTTCGTTTTTCGGCAACGGCAATTTCTTTTTGCGGTATTTTTTGAGTCTTTTTGGTGAAAGCATGGTTCAAAACCACAAGATCTTTTCCGTCAAAAAATCCCAGAATCCGAAAAATGTTATTGCCCTGCTGAACCCGCACTTCCCAGATATCGTCAGTGCCTTTGAGTTTTTTGAAATATTTGCGCGGCACGATATCGATTTGCTCGACCAGATCAAGCACAAAGGCGATTTTTTCAAATTGTTTGTTTGTCAGCGAATCAAAAAACTCTTCGACAGGGCATTTCCCTGTTTCAAGTGTATAGAATTTAATTTTTCGCATAAAGTTTTGTTAGCATATATGCGAACTTTTGTCAAGTAGGGATATTCCCAGCGCACAACAATGGCATGAACGCTGATTGGGATTTCGCGGCGCTCAACCCCAGCAGGTTATGCCAGCCCGTTGGACATTTGCTGGAGTTTATTACATGAATGTAGAAACCAGAGTTTGGAATGCTCTCGGTATCCTCGTTGCGATGATTACGATGGCGGTTCCGCTGTGGATAACGTATGAGCAATTTGAATTGGGGGGTAACCCTGAGAAGAGTGTAATGGTCAAGTAAAAACGGACACTTTTTTTCAAGCAGCTTTCAGCAATTCATTTTTTTCAAACTCCATTGGGGTTTCATATCCCAGTGTTGAGTGGAGCCGGTAAGCATTGTAGAACGTGATGTACTCAAGCGTTTCTCTTTTTGCTGCTTCCCTGGTAGGGAGCCTACATGAAAACAAATGTTCATACTTCAGACTTCGGAAGAAACGTTCAACTGGAGAATTATCCCAGCAGTCGCCTTTCCGGCTCATACTCGGGATCATCCTGTATTGCTCCAATTGCCGTTGATATTGATCACAAGCATACTGGATCCCCCTGTCGGAATGATGGAGCAGGCCAGGTTCCGGTTTCCGCCGCCAGTAGGCCATCGCCAGAGCATCCAGAGTGAGTTGGACCTTCATATGCTTGTCCATGGCCCACCCGACGACCTGACGGGAGAAAAGGTCCAGAACCACAGCCAGATATAACCAACCTTCCATTGTCCACAGGTAGGTTATATCGGTTGCCCATAATTTATTGGGCGCCTCGGCATTGAACTGCCG
>JAWOIY010000217.1:0-11054 GCA_046484425.1 Desulfobacterales bacterium
GGGGAAGGACGCCGTGGTGCTCGAGGTACCGGTCGGTCAGGTCGGGCGAGAGGGGTTCGAGGGACTGGAGGAGGGAGAGGGGGCATACTATTGTATGCCTGTATAGCACCGGGAAGGTTTTCTTCAAGTGCATATCGTGTAAAATTAATTGCAGATGTTTTGAGATCGTCTGAGAACATATGGATTTTTTCCTTAACCTCCTGTTCAATCGGTTCGATGATAAGGCTGGGAATTCTTTCGGCCAGGCTGCTTATCAGCTTGCCGTCTTCGGCGGCGCGCTTGAGGTTTGTGCCCTCGCTGATAATGGCATGAATCGTATTCATGGATGTGCAGACCATGTTCAACACGTTGTTTATATTGTTGATGGTTTGGAGTGTGCCGTAAACCGCATAAAGTGCGCAGGATTGTAAAAACAGAAAAAAAACGACCGGAAAGAGTTTGTTATAAATCCCTTTCATGGATGTACCCCCCTTAAGTTACAAAACATATTGAAAAGTGGGCTGCACATTAAAGAGAGATTTGTATCTTGTCAATATCCATCATCCGATTATCGATGAACATCTTAAAGCGACGGAGTTACAAGCACAACCTGACATGGCAAGTTATGTCAGGGTTTGACAATCCCGATTTTCATGAGGTAATCTCAATATATTAATAGCTTGATGGCTGAAAAGCGGAACAAATTGAGAAATTAGCTAATCGACCGCCGCCTTCGCATTCATCAACTCGCCGAGGCGCTTCAAATGGGACTTTTCTTCGTTCGCCAAATCGAAAAAGATCTGCTTTGCCTTGTCATCAGAACTTTTCCCCGCGTATCGCATGTACAAGTCCATTGCCTGGGTTTCTAGCATCATTGCCACATCGAGAACACCGACAGAGGTTTGCATGGCGGGCCGGTTTTTTTCGATAAAGGTATCGGTCTCAAACCCGCCTTCCAAAATTCCAGACCCGGCACCGGACTCAATCGACTGTTGATCAACAGTGCCGGGAACCAGCGAAGAATAGAGATTAAAAAGCCTTTGCCTGTGGTTATCTTCAATTTTTGCCAGCTTGCCGAGCAATTCTGAAACATCCGGGTCATCCGTTGTTTCGCAGATGCGGGTGTAAAAATCCTTCAGCCCGGTTTCCAGGCCATACGCCAGAATGATCACCTCCTCGGATGTCTCTTGGCCGGTTAACAAAACCATTCCCATTTCAGCGGGCCCGGACGCTTCATGGCCTTGCCAGGATTTAATCCCCCCTTTCAGATTATACACTTCTTTAAATCCCTGCCCCGACAGCAATTGCGAAGCGGCACGGCTTCGCCCTCCGACCGCTCAGTAAGTAATGATGGGTTTGTCGCGATCCAATTCTTCCAATCGGTTGGTAAGTTCACCGATTGGTATCAATTTCGATCCGGGAATGCGGCTTTTTTCGTATTCGGCCGGCTGACGGACATCCAGAAGCGTATATGTCCCTTCCGAATGTTCATCCATAAATGCCTGGACCTCTTTTGCTTCAATAAATTTTACAGGTGCAAGAAACTGTTTCCAACGCATATTATCGACTCCTCATCATTTTGCTGGAGATTGGAAAATTATTCTCCTAAATCGTTATATCTCAATTTTCCCCTGATTCATCATACAGTTTTGTGACTTCTCAATGTTTGGCACCTTTGGCCGCTGGTTTTGGCCCCATCTAAATTTATCGGATGGCGCAGTCTCCGCTTCCACAACTCATTGAAAAAGTTTCGATGTTTTTAGGTTCTATCTGACTCTTGGAGTAAGAGGCATAATCAGCAAATGGTGAAAATTCAGTTTCTCCTGCTTTTGATATCTTCCAATGCCGATACGGATTTGGGTTTGGTCGATATCTTTTAAAAGGGTCCCCAGGATGCGGTCCCAGACCGAGAGTATGACGCCATAGTTGGAGTTCCGTTCTTTTATGACCACTGAATGGTGAATCCGATTAAAATTCCAAGTCGATTGGTAGAAACATAATGACAGGCCTGTATAATTGTGGCGGCGAATAACAGCGAGAGGATAATGTTGTTAAACCCTGTAAGGGCGAGGTTGATGATCCATCGCTTTAATTTTGATACCGTAACATGACGGTAGGGAGCAAAAAGCTCTAAGATCAAAAATATCAACATGCTGCCCACAAACAAAAACATCCTCATGGTTGACAATTCGGTCTCAAGCATAATTTCCCCATCATAAACCAATCTTGGTCTTATGTTTCATTTTCAGCAGAATCTTCGAAAACGCTCTATTGAAAAGGTTATTTGTATCGAGATTATAATATGTATAAAATCCAAATAGGTTTTGTCAAATTTCACGGCTACCATCTTACACTCAAATCTATGAATGAGAAAGCGTGAATCGATGATAAAATTTCACGCTTCTCTTATTTAAACAGCTATACAATATTTTATGAGTTAAATCTCAATATATTGGGGTTACGATGATATTCTGTAACCGTCAGAACAAGTTTTATTGTACCACCACGTAGATCGCCAAGGCGACATGTTCATTGACAATTCAATGCCGAGCCGTATCTTAAAGGAATATTCTGGCAGAATCGGTGCATCGATATGGCGCCCTGCCATTTCCGAAAGATAACGGCCGGCAGGCCGAAGACAAGGAGGTCAATCATGAACCGAAACAATAATGTGATAGTTCGTCATTTCTTGGCCATTATGGCTGTGACATTCACCATTGCGCTGATCGCTGCACCTGCTGCATCAAGTGAATATGCTGCCCTTGACGGCGTTAAGCAAGTCAAGGCAGTTTTTGATGTAAGCTTGGGGTCACCCAATGTGGCAAACACTGTTTTTTGGGCTGTTAAGAATGTTTACGAGGACAAAAGCGTGCGTGCGCTTTCGAAACCACCGCAAGTAGCAGTTGTTTTTCGCGGACCTGCGGTCAAACTGATCTCTACCAACCATAAGGATTTCAAGGACTCTGATAAAGAAGCGTTGGATGAGTTTGCCAACAGGATCCACCAGATGAAGAAGGACGGCGTGAAGTTAGAGGTCTGTTTATATGCGTTAAAAGTGCTGGGCGTAGATCCCGCCACTATACTACCGGAAGTGGACAAAGTGGGCAACGGTTTCATCTCCGTTGTCGGGTATCAGGCAAAAGGATACTCAGTGGTAACTATTGACTAAAAATGAAAACGCCTGTTTATAAAAATTTATTTAAACCTCTGAAACTGGATGGTCTTAGGTTGAAAAATCGTATTACAATGACTCCTTTATATCTGGGCTATGCCGCTATGGGGGGGAAGATATCACCGCTATTGCTTTATTACTACAAAGAGATGGCCAGAAGCGGAGCAGCGATGATCATGGTTGAAAATAAATAGAAAATGATTTAAACAGACTCGAAACCGCTTTGTTATTCGACCGGAAACTGCTTTGCGTGCTTGACCCTAACGATTTTGTCAATCAGACATGTCTCAGGATTTCCGACCGGCCGATATCCTGGGAGTCTCACAAGCGATCAAAGGTTTTGGCAAGTCGGATTTTTATGAGGTATTTTTAATATATTATAGCCAATACCAGATATGAGATCAGAATTGGAGATCAAGCGAAATTGAATAGATTTTAAGGTATGGTTTTGCCTGCTACAATGTGTTGTTTTTTGTAATTTCCTTGACACATTAGGTTAACTCTCCAAAATAACATATGAATTAAATAAATGCTTTCACCTTAATCAAAGGGATGGCTTATGATGGTATAAGAAACCCCGTTTCTCAACGAGAGAGACGGGGTTTCTCTTTTTGCTGACACCGATTAGATATTACAAAGACAGCTATTGGCCACATAGTGGCAAGCTGTACGAGATAAATTATGATATTTCTTTTAATATTGGTGGGTTATTATCTATTTTCCGATTGACAGCGTTTAGATTAAAGATAGGATAATTCCCTATGTATGGGTTTATCCACCAATACAAATAAGGTTTTTACCCCATAGACAAACCCTCCTAAATTGTTTTAAAAAATTATGATTGTTAAAACCTAATCTCCATCTCATGATGTTGAGGTTTGTATGAGTTCCATACACAATCATAATTTTTCAACCTACTTCACTTTACTCACTCTCAAAAAGCGAGTTCTTTTTATTTCTTGGCGTTATCTTAGTTTACACTTCCCGGTAACCTTCTCCTGTTTTCAGGAGGTCAGACCTGAATGGGGTATGGTCTTTTCATTCTGAAAAACCTTGATTTTTTAGGTAGGAGGAGGTCGGAGAAGAGTATGTCGCGGCAAAGCGGAAATTGTTCCGCACGGCGAATTCATAGTTAACAAGAAAAGGAGGGATTACAATGAAAAAGATTTTGTGTGCAGTTGCAGTTTTGGCACTGGTAGGCCTGGGCGGTACCGCTTTTGCCCAGGAAAAAACCCCGATGCTGAAGGCCGGAACCCAGGAGCTAGGCCTCTCCGGTAATCTCGATTTTGATGATCCCGGCGGTGATTTGTCCCTGGATATTTTCGGTAGCTACGGCTATTTCATCCAGGACTATGTTGAAGTGGGCGGCAAAGTCGGTTATGTGAGGGCGGAAGGTGGAGATGTCGAAATTTTCAGTCTGGGTGCATTCGGAGAGTACAACTTTCCGGCGTCCGTCATCGGTGTTCCCTTTATCGGCCTTGGGCTGGACTATGTTTATGCCGATATATACGATGAGGATAATGATGCCTTCGTTTTCACCCCGGCGGCTGGTGTGAAGTGGTTCATCACCGAGTACTTTGCTATTGATACCCGTTTGTTCTTTAACTGGGCTTCGGAAGATCTGTATGTGAATGATGGCGAAGTCGAAGATACCAACTGGGGTCTGACCCTCGGACTGCGGACCTACTTCTAACAGGACATCATGGTTTTTTTTACAAATGGGGTGCGTAGCCGCACCCCATTTTTTTCTTCCTGTTCGATTCTTCATAAAACTTCTTTAAATCCCAAGAATAGTGTATACGATAGTTGACTCAGCAGTGATCCTCCATTATGCTGGTATAGACTCAATTAGAGGAATACAAGAAAACTATGCTCCCCAAAAAAGAGATTATAGGCAGCGTATTGCTCAATGAACTTATTGCGATCCGGACGGATACTCTCTGGCGGATGCTGTTCTGGTTCCATCAAGGCCAGCTGCCTGGTATCAACGAGGAAGGGGCTACCGGCAAGTTAGACAATAAAGGTGCGATCTTCATCCCAGGTGGGCTGATTTGTCAGGATGTGGATGATAAGGGGATATCTTATGAACCCTTAGGCTCGCTGAACGAAGCCGATTTTCGGAAAAGGATCCGAGCGAGCATGCAATACGACAACGCTACTCTGATGTTCCCGGATGGGCTGGCCGGCAGCGTTAATTTAGACAGCGGTTTTTTCACGAGGGCCGCTCGACGCATCTGTACTTTAAAAGCAGCAGCCTTTAAACGCAAAAGAAAAATCGGCCCCAAGATTCCTAATGATATTGACTCCAACGACATTATCCGCAGCCATTGCCCAACCTACATGGATCCACCTTACGGTTCAAGAACACGAATCAGCACTTGTGTCTCCATCGGTTTAATTGATCCCCAATTGTATTTCGCCTATTGCAAGGCCGAACTCAGACTTTCAGGACAAGATCTGAAAACTTTTGCAGCAAAACTTGATACGACCCAAGAGGTCATCAAATCAACAGACGGAACGGTGCTATATCCCCCTTATGTGGTGGTTTGTCATGATACGCGTTACAAAGAAAACAGTTTGACAGGATTGATTCGGATACTGGGGATCGGCAAATTTGGAGAATTCAGCACCTTTTCTTTTGAAATGTTGAACAACCGGCTCATTGCTGAAATGAAACGAAAAAAAATAGACCGTGGAAGGGAACACATCTTCGCTGAACACGGCGGTATTAGCGTTATAGGAGTGCTAAGGACCTACGGGCAAACGAATCCCGGCAAACGTTCCTTGAAGTATAGAATGGGCTTGGTCTCGCATGAAAAAGATGTGAATATCGATCTTGATCGAATTGAAGAGCGGGCCCGAAAACGCTATCAAATAAAAGAGTAAAAATGGTGTCAAACCTTGAATTGTGAATTAATAATTGACAATCAAGCCTTTATCGTTCAGTCAAATCAATATGGGAAGAGCATGGCGAATTGAATATGAAGGTGCGTTATATCATTTGAAGTGATTTGGTCAAATTTTAAAGGTGCTGATAAACATAAGCAATATCGGGAAAAGGTTCAAAAATATGCCGAGGAAGAAAAACGCCTTCTGGAGGATATACACCATGGTATGATTTTAGGCGCCAAAAAATTTGTAAATAAAATTCGAAAAGAGTTTTTACCGGATATCCTCCATAATGATGTACCTCAGCAAAAACAACTGGCAAAAGATATCAAATTGGATGATGTAATAAAAAAATCTGCTAAAGTCGTTCAAATCGATCTTGAAAAATGCGTTCAAGCAAAACGATTGCATGGTACAGACAAACACAAACGTGACTTAATCATTTATTTTCTTTGGAATAGAGGATTAATGACCAATGAACAGTTAGGGCGTCATTTCAACATAAGTCACTCTGCCATCAGTCATAGCGTGAAAATATTTAAAGAGAAAATGATAAACGATAAAGAGGTGAAAAATCAATTTGATAAATTTAATTCACAATTCAAGCTTTGACACGATATCCTAAAAAGCGATTGAAAGGCTTCCAAGTCATACGAGAAACTATCTAACGGGAGGTGCCGATGAAACCCTGCACTTTGATTTCCAGATCCTTCAGGTCGATTCTTGTTTTTTTAGTGGTGTGTTTGTTGGGCGGCTGCAGCGCCAAGATTCAGAGTTGGTCTGAAGAGTCCTTTCGCAGTGACGACTTCAATGAAGAAAAGCTCCAAAATGAAGGACTTGCTGTCTTGCCGGTAATTATCCTTGACCATTCTCTTGGTACTCCAAGTGCCATGGACTCATCCTACCCATCAGCGCCTTACGCACCGGTTTCCGGTAAATCTGCAAAAGACGGAAGTGTCACGGTCCTCTCCCACGAATCCTATAAGATAATTTTGAATGAAATCTTGATCGGAAAAATTCAAACCAAACGGTCTTCTTTTAAACTGATGCCTCCGGGCGATGTTCTGATCCGCTTGAACGATAAAAGTCTGCCGTGCGATTTCCATCGATTCAGCAAAAATTTTACCAAATCCGGCTTGGAGCCCGATCAGCTCAAGTGTTTTAGCAAAGCACTCAACAGTCGCTATCTTTTTGTCAGCCAGGCCGCTGTGACGGAATACACATCTGACGCTTCCGTCACATTTATCTGGACATTTGGCCGCAAGTCCATCATCCGCTCGGTGAGCCTCTATGGTCAGGTCTGGGATGCACAACAAGAGAAACAGGTTTGGGATGGGTTCGGGGTCGGCTATCAACGCCTATCCGCCTATGAAGGATCCGTTCTGCTTGAGCAAATGGCCAGTACAGCGGTAGACAGTCTGTTGAAGACCTTTATCCCTTAATCCTTAGCTTTTTTTAATTTCCAGATCGTCCACGTGTCCGTTTCAGAAAGATATATCCTAAGTGCTTCAAAAAAAGGGCTTCCGAAAATCTCTTTGGTTTTCTTTATATAATCTGAAGCATTGCAAAGTTTTCCACCAAATAAAATCTCAGTTACATTTGGCTGTCTTTTATTAAAAATTTTGGTGCCCATAACGATGGGGTGAATTTTAAAATGAGCCATGTTCAGCCTCCGCCAATTTATTTATCAGTAATCAGGATATACATATAATGATTCGGCGCCCAAAGATCAAGCTTAAGAAATTGTTATCCGGCTCGAGACCTTCTGCTTCTGTACCCAAAATTTCACTAACAATCCCAATCTCAAAGCCGTGTCAGACTTATTGCAGGTTTTTCGGGTGGATGATATCTTCAGAGGATAGATGGATATCAGAAACGACCGCTTCCTATAATGTTCAGATACGCAGGATCATCTGCCCGGATAATATTGGTCTAATCCACTGGATCAATATTAATGTCTATGACCAGGAATGCTCTGCACGAACGTCCCATCTAATCACAAGGTGCTTGAAAAATGAAGTCGAAACCCATAAAAAACATGGGTTAATTGATTCGATTATATAAAAGATGTGTCTTGACAACACTAGACTAATGTTGTATGTATTAATACAGTTATTTGTATTAATACATACATAAAATTGTATTTTAACATACAATCAATGGAATACCAACTAAACAAACAGACATTAACAGAATTGTTGGGACAGTGGAATTCGTTTTTAAGACGTAAAGTCCATCTGGTTGCCTGCGGCGGAACCGCTCTGACTTTGATGGATATCAAACCATCGACTTCGGTATTTTAAATCCCTATGATCTGATCGCCAGCAAACTTTTTCGTGGAACAGCGGTTGATTTTGAAGATTGCCTGATGTTGATGAGATCACGTAAAGAAAGCATCGATCTTCCGCGGGTTGAACAGCATGTTAAAGAGCTTGCAAGTTACGACATCTCCGAAAATCGGATTATAGGAAATCTTGAGCATTTTTTAAATCAAGTCAGAAAAGAAGCGCTTTATGGTTGATCAAAAATTAATGGACAGTTTAAATCGGTTGGGATTTCCTTTGATGGAGGCCCAGCCGGAAGTTGACGCCAATAAAACCTTGGCCGAGGTCGTTAAAAGCAAAGACACACGACTATGGGAGGGATTTGCCGTCTTGCTGGCCAATGCTGCCAGGGACTATCATTTTGACTACGAACAGGTCCAAAGTCATTTTACAAAAAAAGTAGAATTAGAAGATTTTAAGTCTTTACTGTTATTATCATTGGCCCTGTATCAGTATTACCATCTGTCGTTTGCTTGGTCGAATCAATTGAAAAAAACCTTATCGCCGGAAGAGTCAGCCCGCATGAAAGAATTGAAACATCTTTTAGCCCACGGGAATGAGGTTCGTCTTGGCAAGAGGCGTCTTGACCCGTTCAGGCTGAAACAGATGTTCAACAATTATTTTGAAAAAGATGCTGAAAAGTTGAAGCAGCTAAAAAATAAGCATGAGGAGCTGTCACTCGAATACGCCCTGTCGCAATTATTTTCGCCAAAACAAAAGGAATTGTTCCAGAAGAAATTAAAGGGAAAATTGTTAACCAAAACCGAAAAAGAATATTTTTCCCGCACCGTAAAAAAGAAGGTTGCCGCCCTCGCCAATCCAGAGCTCCATCGTCTTGCTCAGAAATTGATGGAATATTGATGCATGTGACTCCCACGTTTGAAATTAATTCGGTATCCGATAAAAATTATGGAATAGAGGTTGAAGCCTTTGACCTGATAAGTTTTTCGTCGGCGGCAATTGGTGCAAAAAATGCAACAGTTGATTCACCCTCCAGTTCACGGGTCTTGTATCTGCTGTGTAAGTTGGTCAGACTAATCACCGGTTTTACCACCGGTTGATATTTACACCTTCTAAGCGGATACCTCAGAAATATTCAGAATGAAATATCAGCTCGCTCCGCCCTAATTCCATCATTCAACTATAAAAGGGATCAATCCATCCTAATACCGAAATCTAACTGATTTTACTAAAATATCTGCATATACTGACCTTTACGCCCAAATGATCCTAATTAGTAAAAATATATTTTTTGAGTCTGCTGTTATTGATAGCAGGAAAATATTTAGAAATGTAAATCATAATTATGATTTAAAAGGTACAGAATATTGAGTATAATTTAAAATAGATAACTATAGATATTAATAATTATGATTGTGGAAGACTTAGTAGGTGAAATTCTCAGCACTGAAAAAGCTCAACGGATGGCGGAATTTTTTAGCTTTTTAGGAGATAGTAATCGTCTGAGAATTTTATCTTTTTTAGCAAATAAAGAACTATGTGTTGGAGATTTAGCCGCATTACTAAACATGAGTGAATCTGCTGTTTCCCATCAACTGCGAAATTTACGGGTAATGCGTTTAGTGGGATATCGTAAGCAAGGACGCAATGTATTTTATCATCTTCACGATAATCATATCTTTCATCTTTATCAGGCAGTAGCTGAACACTTAGATGAACCAGATGCTAAAAAGTCATAATTAAACGCAGATGAACGCAGATAATTTTGTATTTTCTTAGACTAGAAAATTCTATATTAATGATGATGCTGATAATGACTGAAACCAGGCCCGTAAGTTGCTAAAATATTTTGCGGTGAAAGAGCAATTTCGGGTTCACCAGTGCAAACAACAGTTTGATTAAAGCAAAGAACGCGATCGCAATGACGGTTAACCATATCAATATCATGAGAAACCTGCAAAACCGTCCAACCTTCTTCCCGCTTTAATTCATTTAACAAAGCGTAAAAATCTGTTGTCCCTTGGATATCAACCCCAGCAAAAGCTTCATCTAGCACCAGGAGTTGGCGAGGAATAACTAAACAATAAGCCAGCAATACCCGCTTCAACTGACCACCACTAAGAGTTCCAATTGGTTGATGCTGAAGATGATAAGCATCGGTACGCCGTAAAGCCTCTGCTATTGCTACTGATTTTCTCGGATCTTTTTTCCATAGTGGGCGCAAAAATGAACTCTCGTTTTTGTGTTCATTTGCCCATCCCAATCCCACTAATTCCCCTACAGAAATGGGAAAACTGCGGTCAAAGATAAAATTTTGGGGCATATAACCCAATCGATGACGTAATTTTCTCAACTTGGTAATTGGGCGACCAAAAATTTCAATCTTACCTGTACTGTGGGGAATTAAATCTAAAATCGCTTTCACCAAAGTGCTTTTTCCCGCACCATTGGGACCAACGATAGCTGTATCTGTTCCTGGTAACAATTCAAAGGTGACATCTCGCACAGCCTGATAACTGCCTTGATATACATTTAATCCTTCGACTTTTAAAATAGGGGATGTCATTATTCCTGAATAATTAGTAATGATTTATTAATCATGACCTGAAGACAAACGAGGATTAGAGATCGCTATCTTGGTTATGCATTTATTGACACCCAGACTCTAGAGTTTGCAAGTTATTTCTCATTGCTTGGAAATAATATTCAGGATTAGTATCACCACTAGC
>JAWOIY010000225.1:0-11405 GCA_046484425.1 Desulfobacterales bacterium
TCGACTATAAGGACACCCTCAGCAAAAGTTTTAACGAACCGAACCATTACGATATCGTCATGGCCAATCCACCCTTTACCGGCAGCATCGATAAGGGCGATATCAATGAAGCGCTGAGTCTGAAAACCACCAAAACCGAACTGCTCTTTATCGAAACGATCTATCGCCTGCTCAAAAAAGGCGGCACCGCCGGAATCATTGTTCCCCAGGGGGGGTGCTGTTCGGCTCGGCCAAGGCCTTTGTGGAAGCGCGCAAGATCCTGGTGGACCGCTGCGATTTAAAGGCCGTGATCACCATGCCCAGCGGCGTTTTCAAACCCTACGCCGGGGTCAACACGGCTATTTTGATCTTTACCAAGGTCTACAACAAGGAGGATAAGGTCACCGAACCTGCAACCGAGCACGTCTGGTTTTACGACATGAAGAGTGACGGCTATTCCCTGGATGACAAGCGCAATAAGCTGGAAAGTTACGGCGACTTGCAGGATATCGTTGAGAAATTCAAAAAATGGGACCCGAAAAAGGATACGGACCGCACTCAAAAGTACTTTGCCGTGCCCCGCCAGGAGATCGTCGATGAAAAATACGACCTGAGCCTTAGCCGTTACAAAGAGGAGGTTTTTGAAGAGATCGTGTATGAAAAACCAGCGGTAATTTTGCACAGATTGCTGGTTAGTGAGGTTGGAGAAAGTTTTGACAAGGAAGCGCTTGCTAAGATTCAAGGCGGTATTGTGAAAAAGTTGCTGGAGTTGAATGGGATGGTGGGATGAAAAGAAAAAAGCTTGGCCCATATATTAAACAAGTGCTTGGAATTTCTTATAAACCACATCAAATCCATGACTCTCAATTAGAAGAGTACTTGCCAATTATTAAGGCAAATAACTTTACAGATTATGGCCTCAACGACTCTTCATTGATTTACATTCACCCAAAAAAAATACGACCTGAACAATTTATAAAAAAAGGAGATATTGTCATAGCTGCATCAAGCGGCAACAAAAGGTAATTGGGAAAAATATTCAGTTTGACCATGATTATTCAGGATCATTTGGTGCATTCTGTAAGCTGATAAGACCCAAAAAAGAATTATTTCCTAAGTATCTATATCACTTTTTCAGAACACCTTATTATCGGGGCTTTATTGAAAAATCTGTCCAAGGTGCAAACATTAACAATCTAAAAAATCAACATATTGACGATATGTTGATTCCAATCCCTTCAATATTTGACGATCAAATCCGCATCGCCACACTGCTCAGTCGCATCGAGGCGCTGATTGCCACACGCAAAGACAACCTGCGCCTGCTGGATGAATTCTTGAAAAGCACCTTTCTGGAAATGTTCGGCGACCCTGTCCGCAATGAGAAGGAATTTGAGGTAAGACGCCTGAGTGAGTTTTATATAGATCCAAAGAATGGAACAAAATGTGGCCCCTTTGGAAGTGCTCTCAAGAAAGAGGAATATGTAAAATCGGGCGTTCCTGTTTGGAACATGGACAATATTTCTAAAGATGGCAAACTACAACCTGATGTGAAATTGTGGATAACCGATGACAAGTTTGAGAAGCTAAAAGGATATTCGACGATCAATGGCGATGTTATTATTTCCCGCGCAGGCACTGTAGGCAAAATGTGTGTACTTAACACCCTCTATGCTAAGTCAATAATCAGCACAAACCTGATTAGAGTGCGTTTTGGCCAAGGGTTATTGCCGATCTATTTTGTCTCTCTTATGACTTATTGCAAAGGCCGAGTCGGGAAATTGAGAACTGGGCCAGATGGTGCATTTACGCACATGAACACGGGTATATTGGATAAGTTGCACTTTCCATATCCTCCCATAGAACTGCAAAATCAATTTGCTATCACCACTGATAAGGTAGAATCTCTCAAACCCCTTTATCAGCAAAGCCTGAGTGAACTGGAAAACCTCTATGGCGCCTTAAGTCAGAAAGCCTTCAAAGGCAAGTTGGATTTAAGTCGGATACCTTTAGAAAAAGTGCCTGAAGAGACACTTTCAGTCCCAACTCCAGAGTCCGTCGATCAATTCCCTGAACCGGATGGCTACGCCATGTCCGACCCGGCTGCGCGGGAAAAATTACTGCGACAGTTGTTTGATGCCTTTATCGCCGAGCGCAAAGGGCACATGTTTTCTATGGAAGTTTTTTGGACTCAGGCCGAACAAAAAGTGTTGGAGCACATGGATGATGAGAGCCCCCCGCTGGGAGTTGCTGATTACGATAAGGCCAAGGAGTTGTTATTTGAACTGATAAAAAGCGGAAATATCCGCCAACTTTTTTATGAAGAGAATAATTACATGGGATTGAGTATCAAGAGATGAAACTGCTGCGGCTGAAAATAGGCGAACCATTTCGCTGCTTGCAGGCCGGATTTGAAATGCATTTTCTCCGGGACTGGGATAGAGGCAGCGCCGAAGATTTTGCACCTTATGTTCTAGCCGGCCCCAACGGTTCCGGGAAATCCAATGTACTGGAACTACTGGCTGCAATTTTTTATCAGTTGGAATGCCAATACCTCACCTATCGCCCCAATGTCTTGATTCCACCGGGCTTCAGCGATGATTTCAGCGATGCCTTCGTCAAACGGCAAGGGGTTGAAGAGCAACGCCCCAATGCCTATGAACTGGAATATCTGATTCCTGTGCCGAAACGAATGCAGGGGGAAAATGAGGCTACTCACGCCCATATCAAAATCACCAAAACGCCGGACAGCAGTGCCCGGATCTTTTGGTTAAACCACCCGGAATATGGTGAAGAGAAGTCGCTCTCCCGTGTGGATGTCCGGGAGCTGTTACCGGAGTTTGTATTGGGTTACTCATCCGGAGAGAACGAAATTCTCAGCCTGCCCTTTTTTAAAATGCGGTTTATTCAGTTTGATGAATATCTTGACAGCCTGAAAAACGATCTGTCCTATGGCGGCAAGCCCGAATCGCGCCAAACCTTTTTGGACAACGCTTTCAACCAGGCTATTTTGCTCAGCAATCTGCTGTTCGAAGAGCCCAACACCTTGCAGCCGTTCACGGAAGAGGTGGGCATCGAGGGAATTGCACAATTTCGCATCATTCTGAAAAAATCCATTGAAATTTCCGCCTCACAAGCAAACGAATTCCCCGAAGGGTTCCTCATTACCGATGAAGACATTGACAGTGGTAAAATTTTCCACCTCCCGATATTGCGCAAATTCGAACCTATCATCGATCGCTTGCAGCGCTGCGCCACATGTTCTTTCCATGATACGGAAAACGATACACTCTATCTTGACTATCTGGTAACCGAAGCGACTCGGGAAGCCTTTAAAAACAACTTTGCATCGGCCATCGATCTGTTTCAATACCTGCAAATCCTGATGATCCTGAACCTCTACTCGGTCAGTGAACCATTAAAAACCGATCTTTATCTGTCTAACAGCCTTTATGTTAACGAAACCGTTCCCACATTACCTTCAGACGAACGAGTAATGCGCTTTAAAGATCTGGTACTGAAAAAAAACGATGTCAATGATATCCTTTATGCCAAAGCGCTTTCTGACGGTGAACATCAGTTTCTACACAGCCTGGGCCTTTGCCTGTTGTACAAAGACACCAACAGCCTGTTTTTGCTGGATGAACCGGAAACCCATTTCAACCCGGACTGGCGATCCAAGTTGATCTCCCGCCTGCGTGATTGTTTCAAACACGCCGGCCCAAACGTGCAGCGAGAGGTGCTGATCACCACCCATACGCCGTTTCTAATTTCCGACAGCACACCTGAGCAGGTGCTGGTGTTTGACAAAACAAACGGCATCGTTCGGGTGAACCGGCCCGACTACAATACTCTAGGCGCTTCCATCAATAAAATCACCATGAAGACCTTTGGCAAGCGGGAAACCATCGGCGGTTTTGCCGAACAAAAATTGATAGCGCTGAAGCAGCGCTTTGAAGCCGGTAGAGCCTCGTTTTTCGATGCGGACAAATACGAATTGATTGACGAGATCGATCAGCAGTTGGGCGATTCCGTTGAAAAGGTACTGCTTATAAAAACCATTCTCGACAGTATGGAAGAGGGCAAAGGCTAATGTTGTTTCCATATCTCTACGTGCCCCACTCTATGGAGAAAATGCAGGAATATATTGATTTCATCTTTCATGAAGTATGGTGTAAGGCGCCATGGCAAACTTATGACATTTCTCTTTTTGACGGAAAGGATGACCTGAGAGAAATAATAAAAGACCTCCACAATACCGAACCCAAAAGCGCCGATTTTTTCATAAAAGGTATACAGCTTATATTTAGTGAATTTAGCCAGCTATACTCATTTGATATCCAGCGTTTAAAATACTGGTACAAGGCTAATAATGATATAAAGGCTATTTGTCAGAAAGACAATAAATCACTGCCTATAAGGTACAAAAAATTAGAAACCTGTTTCCGTGGAAAGTATAGATTGCTTAGCAATCTACTTTATAATTTCTGTAAAGATCTCTATTCCGATAATTTTCTGTCCTTGAAGATTATTTCATCAAAAATCGGAACAATCGACGACCACCATAACAGGTTTACAGAAGTCAATAAGCAGGGCAAGTGTCCCTTCTGCGGTATCAACGATGTCAAGGGAAACTATCGTAGCAAGCGGGATGCCTATGACCACTATCTGCCCAAAGGAAGATACCCGTTCAATTCCATCAATTTTAAGAACCTTGCTCCTGCCTGCCATGAATGCAACAGTACTTACAAACTTGGCCGGGACCCACTTTACGATGCCACCGAGAGGCGAAGAAAATCATTTTACCCTTATCAAACCAGTCCCTATGCCATTGAGTTGGAAATCGCTCTTAATTCTCCGGATTGGACAAGCATAAAGCCGGATGATGTCTTCCTCACCACAGGACCTGAGGAGATAAGAGAAGAAATCAACACTTGGCTGGACGTCTACGGCATTGAAGAGCGCTTCAAAGCCAAATGTTGTGGTGAAAACGATGGTAAATATTGGATTGAACAGGTTTTGGACGAGTGGAAAGAGGAGGGCAAAACATCCGATGAATTCCTGTCAACTCTCGCACGACACGCTAAATCGAAGCCTTATGGGGAAGCCAACTTTCTCAAAAAGCCTTTTCTCGAAGCATGCCGGCGATCAGGACTGTTTGATATGTAAAATAGGCTTTCGTCCTGTAAACATTTAGAGATTGTTTTGAGATTAAATACTGAATGACAGGCCTTACTTGCTGAAAATAAGGCTGTTTGGTTCGTGAAGCATAAGAAAGGGGCGCTGGTAAGAAAGTAAAAAATTTCATATAGATGTATCGAAGATTATAGGACACTTCTTTTCACATCTCGAAGTTGTGTTTTCTTGTCATTACATCAGTATATTCATAGGTTCTAAAAACCGGTGATAAGTCTGACTTATGAATTTTCAAGCTTTTCTATTATTTCTTTTACCTACCGCAGATTGAGATTGATGTTAACACGATGATTTCCTTTATTAGCGCCTTAACCTTTCTGATCCTATGATTCATAGGGTCGGGTTTCATAGGAATCGTGGTGAAATATTCGATCTTTTTACATGTCAGGGTGCTTTTAATGCCGCGGTCATAAAGCTACCCGGCATCCCGGTACAGGTGGAAGTGTTGGTTAAATACCAAAACACTATTATTAAAACAGCTACTTTTCTTAAGGCTTTTTCTCCTTTTAAATACTTGAAGGAGATCTAAACCGGATATACCTGCGAGCCTTCGGCAAATACAGCTACCGGGTATCTTGTCAGGTCGAAAGGATCACCGTTCCAACAGACAAAGGATGCCCATCGGCCTTTCCTAAGCGTGCCGAGCATTCGATCAACGCCTAAGATTTCGGCATTGCACCGGGAAATAAGTTCCACAGCCTGCTGTTTTGACAAGCCGGCACGGATGAACCATCGGGTCTGCATCAAAAGATTTCTGGCGGGACTTACGGGATGGTCGGTCATCAATCCGTATTGTACCCCGGAGTCCAGGAGATGCCGGATATTTTTCCAGTTTTTGTGCTTGAGTTCCACCTTGGATGCAAAGCCGTCAATCGGTCCGTAAACAACGGGAATACAGGCTTTTTTCAATTCTCCAAAAATATCCGGACGGTGTACGCCCATTGCATGCTCGACCGTTACCCTGAGTTTGAATTCATCCACAAGACGAAGCATAGCTGCAATATCGTCAATTTTATGGACATGAATTCGCAGCGTCTCTTTACCATCCATAATATCCCTAAAAACCGCCTGCGTCGGTGAAAAAATAATTTCTTTTTTCTTTTCCCCCTTGGCCAAGCGATGGGCTTCCATCTTTTGACGCACTTCATCCAGTTGTCCTCTGAGAAGACCAATAGTCCCCATGCGGGTGGAGGGTCGTTCTCCCTTCCAGTCTTTGGTAGACATCGGATTGTAGCCCAGGGCCGCCTTGATCCCAGCCCTTGAGACCAAGGCTCCGGTGCTGTGTTTGGCCCAGTGGCGAATGACCGCAGATCGGCCGCTGAGAATATTACCGCTACCCGGAACGATACACGAATACAGGACCCCCATCTCAATTGCGTCTCTGAAGGAACAATCGTCCATCTGCAATGAATCGAGGACATCGGAAAGAACCGGAAAGGTATTCATCTTCTCGTTGCTTTCCCCCTGATCATTCGGCTCTCCGGCACGATAGATACCGATGTGGCTGTGAGGATCAATAAATGCTGGCGTAATAACGTCAAATTTCCCTAAAAGCCTACCTCCGGCCGTTTTGGAAATCCCGGCGATCTGGTCGTTTTTGATTTGTAGAAAAGCGTTTTCGTTTAGAGACTGACCGGTGTATATAATTTTGGCAAAAACACAATTCATTCTTTAGTCCTTTTCAGCCCTGCTCTATATGAACCCCGGGCTTGGGTGATTTTTATAACTTATAGCCAATACTAAACATTCTATCATCCTTTAAGATGTATTGCTGAACAGCAACATTTGTTTTTAAACAAAATGAAACTAATAATTAGAAAGCTAATATTATAGAATATTATAAAATCAATATCGGCAATATTTTGTTAATACTGAAATATCCAAACAAAAAATAATTGAAGGAACGGAGAGTTTTTATCGCAAAAACTTATTTACTCAAGTTTCATACCCCTAATTTTAAGCAACGCCAATACATCGAAGCAGGCTTGGAAAATATTTTACGGAATCATCCTAAGGTTATATTGCGACATTCGAACCTTTTGACTGAAAGATATTTAGGGAAGATCAGCGATGTGGAGAGTATGAAATGAATTGAATCTGTATGCCTAACTGTAAAAAGTCAGGAGGAAGTAAATAACGTTTTCACCCTGATGAATATTCATATAGCCATACAAAAGATGAAAATATCAGCCACCTCAAAATTCTTTGATATGTCTGACTGAGTCAGCCCAACCATCTAAAATAATAATTCTAATGATACCGGGGACAAGATCTCAACATAGACGACATCATCAATATTGAAATTAGTTTGGAACCATTTCTTTAAATCTTTTCCACCCACCCATTATACGAGGAGTCCCGTTCGTATTTGCTGTGCGATTGATATAACCAGTTATGATTCGACGGGTTTCCCCTAAAAAGATCTGAAAGCGAAAATATTAGCTCAAAAGAGCAATGAAAATGGAATCTTTGCTCTGAATGGATATCAGTTTTTAATTGCTTGTTTGAGTCACGTTTTTTGCTGCGGGAGTTCGCAACTATCCGGTAATTTCGGCGTAAATCTTTCGGGACCGCGAACCATGGACTTGCCGGTGGCTCCGGCAAGAGCTCGAAGCATGCCCCCAAAAATCCACTCATGAAACGGATAAAAGGCATACCAGTAGAGTAAGCCCCCAAGTCCTCGGGGCAAAAAGCGGGAAAGTAGCTCGAGTTCGTTAGAGCCGTCAGCTTGGGGTGTTATTCGAAATTCAAGCAATGCCTCCCCCGGCACTTTCATTTCAGCAAATAAAACCAACCGCCGTTCATGCTCCACTTCCAAAACACGCCAAAAATCAATGGCATCTCCGACTCCCAACTTGGTGGGATGCCGTCTCCCCCGGCGCAGACCGAAGCCGCCGATCAGTCTGTCCAAATCTCCGCGAAGTTTCCACAGCGGTTTACCGAAATACCAACCGGTCTCTCCGCCGATGTTTTGGATGGGCGTCCAGATCTCTTGGGGCGTCCCTTTTATCCGGATTCGATAGCCGCATTCCAAAACGGTTCCACCGGTGTACTGCGCATCACCGCAATAGGCCCATTCCGGAGGAAGCAGGCATCCGGCATCGGTCCAACAGGTTTCCACTTGCTGGTTTTTAATATGTTCCAAAGCGATTCGAATGGCTTCACGGCAGCTTAACGGCGTATGCAGGATGATGGACCGTATGCGGTTGTCCTTGCAAATAACCGGAATACTCAAACCCTGGGCCAAGGGCCTTGCAATGGGGGCCGGAACCGGCGTAATCAAATGAATCCAATAAGAGCTTAGTTTGGGGGTCAGCAGGGGAACCGGGATAATCAAGCGTTTGCGCAAGCCGGCCTCTTGAGCGTAGCTATCGATAATTTCTTTATAGGTCAATACATCCAGATCGCCGATGTCAAAGGATTGGCCGGTGGTTTCATCGTGTTCGAGACACCCTTGGAGATAATGCAGTACACTGCTAATCGAAATGGGCTGGCAGAGGGTGTGAACCCAACGGGGCGTTAACATCACCGGCAGGCGTTCGACCAAATAGCGCAGCATTTCAAAAGAAGCGCTGCCGGATCCCAGAATCATGGCGGCCCTAAGCACGGTAGCGGGTACCGGACCGGACTGGAGAATATCGCCGACCTCGTGGCGCGAGCGCAGATGCTCGCTCATGTCGGGATGGTTAACATCACCAAGCCCCCCTAAATAGATGATTCTTTCCAGGCCTTGTGTCACTGCTGCCGCTACCATATTTTGGGCCGACGTGCGGTCGGCATCCGCGAATCCCTTCTTCTGTGCAATCATGGAATGCACCAAGTAAAACACCGTCCCGCAACCTCTAGCCGCTCGCTCAAGGGACGGCAGGTCCATAATATCCGCTTCAGCCAGCTCGATCATGGGGTGATTCCCCCAAGATCGTGACTTCATTTTGGCTAGGGATCTTCCCATAGCCCTTACGCGATATCCGGTCATCAGCAATCGCGAGATCAGGCGCGCGCCGACGTAGCCGGTAGCTCCGGTAACCAGGACCGGTTTTGAATGATCCAATTCATCCTCCTTGCACGTTGTGATGCGGGCTTGATTTTTTCATGGTAATGATACGCTACCATTTGGTGTAATACTCGCATTTTCAACCATGATCATCGCTGCTCCACTTTTGGCCATATCTTTGTAGTAATGAAGCAATAGAGGTGATATCTTTCCCCCCATAGCTGCATAGCCCAGATATAAAGGATCCATTGTAATACGATTTTTGAACCTGAGACCATCCAGTTTCAAAGGTTTAAATAAGTTTTTATAAACAGGCTTTTTCATTTTTCATCTCCATTCGCTTATATAATCATATGAATTTATGTAATATTTGATACATAATTTCAAGTATCATATAAATTCTTTCAACGCAATTTCGTGTTTTTTATTCACCCACAAACAAAAGGAGGTTCATTATGTAAATATCAAAACGACCGAGTGATATCTTGGGAAGATCAGCGATGTAGAAGCCTTGAAATGGATCGATACTCTGTATGCCTAACCAAAACAGGGTGAATGGTCAGTTTTTCACCCTGATGAAGCTTCATATATCCATCCAAAACATGAAAATATCAGCCGCCTCAAAAACCTGTGATTAGTCTGACTGATCCGAGCTTGGCCATTGATTGCATATAGCTGTCGATCATCGGGTCTATATCGATCAAATTAGACGATTTCGGCTAACCACCCAAAACCGCCGATAATCGCTACCTGGAAAACCCGGTAAAGTTTCCATATAATAGTGAACGTCTGGAATTAGAGATTTCCGCTTTTCGGCTCCGGTTATCTATTCATTCAATATGTTGAATTTGTTGTATATTCCGTACTTATACAAATCAAGTTTTAATTCAGTCGGCTCAAGGGATTTTTGATTTTCTCGAATCCCCTGAGCCTCCTTTTTAAGTGCCTGCTAATACATATAAAATTAACGAAAATCGACACATTGGATTTTTAATATGAAAAATGTGCCTATGAATTTGTGCCTAAACCGTGCCCGCCACGTCAAAAAAACTCGAAAAAAGCCTAACATTTTCCAACTTCTTGGGCACAAAAAAAGCCAATGAAATCATAATAGTTATCTGATTTCATTGGCTTTATCGTAATGACCGTTTTTAGTCTCAAAATCCCGCGGGGGCAACCCCATGACGGTTCGATCCCGTCCTCCGGCACCAGAAGAATCAAGGGCTTAAAGACAATTCGGTTTCTAAGCCCTTTTTTTTCTTGCTTCCCAATAATTGAGAAAAACCTCTTGAAGTTCATCATCCAGGTAGACCGTCCGGCCCCCATCGTTTTTTTGTCTCATATGATTCAAGCCAAACTATTCCCTGGTTTCGGTCAACTTGATTCCATTTCAACCTGGTAATCTCTGAAAGCCTCCAACCTGTTTTGTAGGAACTTCCTCATAAGCCCCTCACTTTCTCCCTGAAGTTAATCCACGGGCAGGGACCAGGGACGCCCTTTTCAGCCGTACGTGCCGACCCCGTTGAGTTGGTATTATGTAGGACTATCCATACAGTTTATATGGTTTACCTCATATTTTGAGATGCTTTGATATGAATCAGCATAGCTGATCAGATCTTTCAATTGATATAACGGTCTAATTTAATTACAATATAAATATAAATACGGCGCAAGTAGCTAAGTTGGAATGGTTTTTGCTTTATATTTAGTCGGTGGCTAAGAAATATTTCCTCCTTAAGTTACCATCCCCCACAGTAGCCCCTGGGCAGATGTAGCCCCAGGGGCATTATTTTTTCTCAAAATAAGCCTGAACGTTAATCCTGGCTGGAATTGGCTTTTACCTCCTGCCTTCTGATGAAATCCTTTACTGGGTTTAGGATGTCAATGGTGTGTTTAGGGTTGCCTAAATGGGAATTCCCAATTCAAATTCCTCCTCTTGGACCGCTCATTTTGCCGGCACCTATGCGGATGAATTGAATCCTAATGCAAACGTTCTCCTTTCGCTTAAATTATGAAACCCCAAACACATAACCATAGGAATAAATACATTTTTTCCCAGTATCCGGATCAACTGAAGGAAGAATCCTTCGCTTTATAACCATTTATTTGCAAACACTTGAGTCATTATTTCTACCAAACTCTTTTGCACACTGCATGTTAATTCCTTCATCTATTCCATCTATTTTTCAGCCCATAACTAGGAATTTTAGAATAAACAGAGGGTTATATTTCCCGG
>JAWOIY010000125.1:0-8603 GCA_046484425.1 Desulfobacterales bacterium
ATGGTTTCGTAAAAAGTCGATATTGCTCGCTCCGTGACCATTTGGGGGCGTTTCCACCGGTTCAGCTAAATTTCAAGAACTCGGCGCAAGCGCCTCAAACAGCTTGAAATTCTTAACGCTTCACCGCTTGAAACGCTGATTCCCCAAATGCTCAATGTCGCTCACAAAAGACTTTTTACGAGTTTGTCAAAAATCAAATACCAATGACCAAATTTCGAAAATCCAAACAATGTCTCGTCCTGGAACGTTCAGGTCATTGAATATTTGAATTTGAGACCTGCCCGCTCGTGCCTTGCAATGGCAGGCGGGTTTATTTGTAATTTGGTGCTTGGAATTTGTATTTTTTGACACAATACACCAAGGCAGAGCTATCATTCTATGACTCCCGCGATAATGACTACTTCCTTTCAGGGGATAAAAGCGGAAGCCTAACAGAAAAAAGCGCCCCTTCGGACAGTTTGCTGCTTACGGTAATCATGCCGCCCAACTTTTCGATGATATTATAGCTTACCGACAATCCCAGTCCGGTTCCTTTCCCAACATCTTTGGTGGTGAAGAACGGATCAAATATTTTTGTCAGATGTTTTTCGGGGATGCCCGGACCGTTATCCTTTATTCCGATGACAACCTGGGAACCCTCTTTTCGTGTTTTTACTTCAATCAATCCATTCTTTTCGATGGCATCAATGGCATTGTTTATGAGGTTCAAAAAAACCTGTTGAAGCTGGGATTGATCGCTGGAAATTATCGGAAGGTTCGGCTGAAAATCCCTCTTTATTTCGATGTTGTTAATCTGGGCATGATTTTGCAAAAGCTCTATGGTCTGGTTTAAAACATGATTTATATCGACATCATCCAAATGATGCTCCATTCTTCTGGCAAACCCGAGCATATTATGGGTCACTTTACGGGCCCTCTCCACATGTTCTTCGATTTTATTGATTGAGGTGGCATACTCTTTGAGGTTCTCACTTTCCTGAAATTTTTCATCCTGCAGCAAATCCAGCATCCATCCCGCCTTTTCACCGATAACCGCAAGAGGATTGTTGATTTCATGGGCAATTCCGGCGGCCATCTTTCCCAGAGCAGCCATTTTATCAGACTGGATCAGTTGATCATTCAGTTCGCTAATCCCTCTGTCGGCGTCTTCAAGCCGCCTGAAAATGATACGCGTCGCTAAAAAAGTGGTCGTAATGATTGCAAGGCAGCCAAAAACAATAATGAGGATTTCCATGGTCCTGGTGGTGCTTAACCCGCCAATCTCGTCTCCGACATTCTGAGTGATCACCAGAAGCCACTCATTATTTTTCAGCCAGGTCCCGGCAACATGTTTTGCCTGGCCGTTATCCTTAATTTTCTCGACAACCGTAGTTCCTTCACCAAAACCTGTTAGGATAATGTTTGATTTGCCGAGTATCTTTCCCGAAAAGCGAGGGGCTGTCTGATACATCCCGTCTTTATTGATGATATAAGCATCGCCTGACTTTCCTGTCTGGGCGGTCCTCAAAAGTTTGTTAAATATGTCCGAATCGACGGTCGCTCTTAAAATCCAGGTAATCCCGTCGCTGTACCCCCGAACGGCGATAATAAAATGAGGCATTTGCCGGTAGCCCATGTAAACATCACTGATATACTTGCCCTTGCTCATCACCTCGGCGAACCAGGCCTGTGTGTAGTAATTCAACCCCTTCAGATTGTAGGGGCCCGCATAGGCCAGGTGTTGACCGGCATCGTCGATGACGCCAAGGTCGATCAGGCCGTCTGTTCTGCGACTGATGACTCTAAACATATGATCGAGATTTTCCTGTTGTTTCAAATTGTCAAAAGAATGGGTGTCTACAATGGCTGCAAGTATGGAGGTTCGCTCTCTTAAAAAGAATTCTACGCCATAAGCCTGGGATCTTGCCCGGTATTTTACCTGATCTTCAATCTTTTCTTCGTATGTTCTGGCAAACCGATAATAGATCGTTTCTCCGAGAAATACCAGCGGAATAATGGAAACACACAGAATGACGAGCACGATATTCCTGTGCAGTTTTATATATATCGGTTTCCTTTTATATAGCCCCATATAAAGGTCTTCCTTATTCACCCTTTAAACCCATCATTTTTACCCTGTGAAACCTTTTTTGCTTTTGTTTCACCGGGGCCACAACTCCAATATTCCAATATTCCAATTCCGGAGCGCAGCCTAGCCAATTGGTCTTACTAGGATAGAAACTGCCAGTACCCGAATACCGCCCAGCCCCAGAGAACCAGCCATGCCAATATGGTAACCGGCAATCCGTATTTAACAAAATCCATGACATCCAGCAACCTTTCACCGGTTTCAGGGTCCCGTCCCATACCAAAAGCAATGGCATTGTTGGGAGTGCCTACCACCAAAAAATTTGCAAAAGAGGATGAAAAAGAAGTGATCAAACCTACTTTCCAGACACTCACTTTGGCCAGTGTGGCCATGGGAAGAACGATCGGCCCTAAAGCCGCAACCGTGGCACCGTCACTCATAAAGTTGGTCATGGTTCCGGTCAGCAGGCTGACGCCGATAAGGAGTCCGTCTCCTGTGGTTAAAAAACCCGGCAGTAAACCGACAAAGGTCTGGGCAAGCCAGAGGGCGCCGCCGGTAAATTTCAGGCCGACGCCCATGGCGCAAGCCGCAGCATACAGACCGACCACATCAAAAGCCACACCGGCCTGGATATCGTCCCATTCGATGATGCGAAATATAAACATGGCAGCCACTCCGTAAAGCGTGGGACCGCCAAGACCGGCCTCTTCCCCCAGAACAATCCATCCGACAACAAGCAGGACCAGAATTACAGCCATCACTGCCTCTTTGCCGCCGAATTTCGGCATATGCGCCACCTCAGCTTTAACCACATCGCTGGGGTTGACATCCGGCACCTTGAACTTCGGCTTGAGACGGATGTACATGTATGCGCCAATGACCACGGACATAACCGGAACAAAGGGCATGCCGTATGTCATCCACTCCAAAAACGTAATCGGCATGCCGTAGTCCATTAAGTAACCGACCATGATGGCATTACGGCCTCCGGCGGCCGGAGAACCCGGACCGCCGTGATTGGCCGCAAAACAGATCCCAAGCAGAAGGAAAATGGCCAGGGCCGGGTCTTTTTTCACGCCGTGCATTTTACAGGTGACCTTATAAACGCCCATAAGCACAGGAATCAGAAGGGCCACCAGGGCATGTTCGGATAAAAACGCGGCAGATACGGCCAGCATCGGGAAAAAAACAAAAGCAAAGGATTTGGCGCTTTTAATTCGACTCAAAAGTATGAGACCGATCCGTTTGTCCAGGCCGGTCTTGGCAACACCCACGGCCACCGCCAGGATGCCGAAGATGAAAAAAACGGCATCCGTCATATAGGCCCTGGAAATATCATTGATGGGCAATATCGCAAAAAGATAAATCATGACACCCACCAGAATATCCGTGGCGCCCAACGGCAGGGCTTCCGTTCCCCATAAAAAAGCGGCCAGAAACAAAATGGCAATCATCACCTTGGCCAACCTGGCAACCTTATCGGCATCGAAAAGGGAATGCTCATTTTTTTCTGATGAAACCGTCTTTTCCGCCTTGAATGCCTCAAAGGCTTTGGGATTCAACTTTTTGTTCACCGTTTCGACAATGTTGTTACAATCCCTATCAAGTTTATATCCCGGCGGGCTGCTTTTTGTCACCATGTCGATCATACTCTGCGGCGGCGGCAGAACGACCACGGCAGCAAAGACAATCGCTGCAATAATAAATAACATCGGCTTATAACCCGGTTTGTTTTTCCAAAACCCTGTTTCACTCTGAGACACCATTCCGTGAACCTTCATACATCCTCCTTGTCAACAATCGAACAATAGCTTATATTACTGGGTCCGGTCACGCTGGAGACGATAACCGCGGTTATTTTTTATCTAAGAAAAAAATGCGAAAAAATCCGGATAACACCCAATACCTTACGTCCTCAAAATCTTCTCTATTTCAAAGAACAAATCCTGCTCCCGAATGATTCCCACAACCTTTTTATTACGCATAACAACCAGACGTCGTTCCTGTTGATAAACCATCATATACGCCGCTTCCATGAGATTGGCGTCGGCATCGATGGTCGGCGGTACGGAAGACATGATATCTTTAACTTTTTGGACAGCCAGCTGCTTGACTTCCCGGGTGAACATACCGCTCCAGAACATTGGCGAATACTGGATACTGTCCGCCATAGAGGGCTTGGGAGCGGAAAGGTATCCCGGCATGATGGCCGATAACAGGTCGACAATGGCGACCATCCCTCTTACTTCACCGCTTTCATCAAATACCAGAAAGGAACGATGTCCCGTTTCCATGAGGCGGCTGGTGGAAACCTCGGTGGTAAAGGAGGCTTTTAATTTTTCAACGGCTTCCTGAACGGTACTTTCCTCGGTTATTGTCGTATAGTATTCGATGGGAATCATGACCTCCGAAACCGTCTTTTCTTCTACTTGGGCCTCACCGGCTGTGGCTTGACGATAAGCATCGGTGATTTTCCCTGCCAGAAGATTAATGTCACAGGGCTTTGACAGGTAATCATAAGCCCCTTCTTCAAGGGCTTCCCGTGCCGAAGGCAGGGCCCCGTGGCCGGTGAGCATGATCACCGGAAGATGGGGCGAATGTTTTTTGATCTCTTTCAAGGCCTGGTGGCCGTCCATGCCGGGCATTTTAATATCGAGAATCACCACGTCCGGCTTTTCGGAAAGTTTCTCGATGGCCTCTTCTCCACTGTCCGCCAGAATGGTATCGAATCCTCTCTTGTTCAGAATTTTTTTGGTCGTGGCGCGAAACTGCACTTCGTCATCGACCATCAATACTTTTATTTTCTCACTCATTTTTTATGCCTCCTCTTCGGCCGAACAAGATAAATTTTAAACGATTTTATTTTTCTTGGCCCTGAACAAAACATAACTATATCACCCTCCGGGCGTTATAATGGGTAGAACAGACCAAAAAAGCAAAAATATAACCCCCACAGACACACCGATAATCGCCAATGCCTGGGACAACCTGAACCCGAAACCCCTGGTCATGCCCGTTCCGATCAGCCACCACTTCCAGGGCTCGGTCAGGTACATGAAAAAGGGGACCCAGGAAGCCAGCAGCGTAATTCCCGAGGCGAAAGCGTAGATGCTGAAAAACCTGACGAAAGTGACTTTCTTCCCCATGAGCATGGTCATGGTCACATAACCGAAGGCTGCGGCTATGAAGACCATGCTGACTGCATTCACCAAGAATATCACCCCCATTATAAACGGTTTTATAAACATGTTGGTCATGAGACTGGCAGCGGTGAAAAACAGGCTGGAGACCAGAAGAAAGCCCAGTGACTGGGTGAAGGTCGTCTCGCCGGCGCACTCACTGAAGAACTTTTTCGGTTCGCTGAGCAATCGCGTAACGGTTCGCAGGTAAAAACCGATACTGAATTTCACCGTACAGGAGTCTTTGCCCGAGTTGTTTTTCTGTTCCATGGTATTGGGTAAATTATCGGAAAGTGCAGTTTCGGATTTCATCTAGAAGACTCCCAATTTTAAAAAAATCCCGAGCAGCAGCATGATGACGGTTGCTGCAAAAAAGAACTTCCGTTCCGTCATTTTGCTGAAATACATTATGCCGTTCTTGTAACAGAGGACTCCCGGCTTCCTTTCATCCGGCTTGAGATTCATTTTTTTCTCCTTATTTGATACTATAGTCTTGTTGCATCTAAACGCCTGAAGTGCGGAATTTATTCCGCCCTTCAAGTCTTAACCGGTGATTCGGTCAGAAACCTGGCAATCCGACGAACCCTCGGAAGCCCCAATAAACGCCCGTGAGTAAGATCAGTACAATATTGGCAATAAACCACAAAGGAATGCCGACCCTCAGGTAGTCTTTGGGCTCCAAATAACCGCTGGCATACACGATGGCATTGGGCGGCGTGCCGATGATCAGGGCATACGCAAAAGAAGAAGAGATGGCCGTTGCCATGGCCATGAACGGCAGATAGGTAGTCCCCGGATGCACCAGTCCGGCCATATTGAGAGTGATGGGACCCACCGCCGCAGCAGCCGGACCGTCCGCCATCAGGTTGGTGAGCACTCCGGTCATACCGTTTGAGATCATCATGAGCGAAAGTCCGGAATCCATTCCCAGCGGCGCCAGCATGTCGATCACGGTCCTTGCCAGCCAGTAGGCTGCGCCGGTTTCATCCAGCGTGCGGCCGAAAATGATGGCGCCCGCGTAGAGCCAGATCACCCCCCAGTCCACCTTTTCCTGATAGTCTCTCCAGTTGCAGATGCCTGACAAAAGGTAGGCCACTGCACCGGCCACGGCAATGACTCCGATTCCCAGCCGCACCGGATAGATACCCAGATTATAAAATTCCTTTTCCGTAAACCACCCGAAAACCATGATCAAAAAGATAACGAGCGCAATGATTTGGTTCCGATTCCAGCCCCCCATCCTGCCGATCTCTTTTTGTAGCTGATCCATGGCCGGGGCCAGCGAGGTGATGCGCGGCTTGAAGCGCAGGTTCAATGCAAACCAGGTGGCGGGGATCATGATGAACAGGAACGGGAAACAATAGGTGATCCATTGCAGGTAGCCGATGTCCATGCCGAACATATCGTTCAGGTACGTCATCATAATCACGTTTCGCGCACCGCCCGAGGGCGCCCCGGGGCCGCCGATGTTGCACGCCATGGCGATGCCGATCATGAGCATTTTGGCCAGTTCCGGGTCTTCCGGGATTTCTTTGGTCAGGCTATTTTGATAGAGCAGCATGCCGATGGGAAGAAACATGGCGGCCAGGGCGTGATCCGAGATAAATGCCGCAAGGGGTGTAATGATGAGAAAAAAAATCAGGGTGATCCACCTGACATTGGGGACTGCCAGCTTTCTAAACATCATCAGGCAGACCCGTTTGTCCACACCGGTCTTGACAAAGGCTGCAGCGAACATTAGGCTTCCCATGATGAACCAGACCGCGTCGTCCCAGTACAGCATGGCCACCTCCTTTCTGGTGACCACTCCGGTGAAGACCAGGATCAAACCGACACAAAAGGCCACCCCGGGCAGAGGAATACATTCGGTCAGGAAACAAAAGACCACAAAGGCCATCATGGCGACGGCAACTTTGATTTCCCAGGCGCCTTTATCCGCCGCCTTTTTGTCATCCTCCTTCAGATCTTCATATTTGAGCTCGGCCCGGCGCAGTTTCATCGCATCGTTCATGAGACTCAGGTACTGGTCTTCGGACACGTTTTGCTCAATATACTGATAGGCCCTCTCGAAGTTGGTTTTATCGACGGGAATTTTGTATTGTCGCGCCCACTTATAGTCACGCTTGAGAAAGCGCTTTTTACCGAGAGCGCCCATCTGCATGTTCTGCTCCATTATCTGGGCGGCTGACAGCTGCCATTGCTCGGCATCTGAAGGGCTTATATTGAAAAGATTTTGGACAATCAATTTCACCACCGCTTTCGGCCCTACCTGGTATTCGGTACCCACATCCCTCATTCCGTAAGGTGTCGGCATCATCAGGATGAGTGCAAAGAGAATCACCGGAAAAATGAACAGTTTCCAGTTCACATATTTGTCATATCCAGTCGTTTTTTTCTTTTTATCCTCCGCCATTTTTACCCCTTCCTTTCCTCACCAAAGGAGAAAATATGATCCTTACGTCTTCTCTTTTCTAAAGATTCTACGTCTCCTTGATAATTTCACGCGGAGATTTCATTAGCTTCCGCATTTGTGCCACCCGAATTTTTTCTTCCAGTCCCTCCCTTTTTTCAAAGGCCTCTTCTGCTTTTTGGATAATTTCATCGATGTCCGTGGGCTTCATTAAATAATCGATGGCCCCTGATTTTAAACCGTCAATAGCCGATTCCATGGTGGCATGTCCGGTCAGCATGATCACCTCGGTCAATGGGTATTGCCTTTTAATCTCCTTCAAGGTGGCATTGCCGTCCATACCGGGCATTTTGACATCAAGAATCACCACATGGATGTTATGGGTCCGGATTTTTTCCAGCGCCTCGACCCCGCTTGAAGCGGTCACGACATCATACCCTTTTCTTTCCAGCAACTTTTGGGTGGTGGACAAAAACCGTTCCTCATCGTCCACCAGCATCATCCTCATTTTTTTCATGATCTTCTCCCTGTAATCTCGTTAAATGCTTAACTATTTGAATTATTATATAATTATTTGTTAAACCGGTTTGTTTGCACATTTTGTTCTAAAACCCTGATCTGGGTTTCACGAATTTTTTGTTCCAAACGCTGTCCTTGCTCATAAGCCTTTTTGATTTTTTGGAGGAGTTCTTCGATATCAACGGGTTTGATCAAGTAATTGAGTGCACCGAGCTTTAGACTATCCGCGGCACACCCCACCGTAGGAATTCCGGTCAGCATAATCACCTGAACCAGTGGGAAGTTTTTTTTAATCTCCTTCAAAATTTCAATGCCGGACATACCCGGCATTTTGACATCAAGAACAACCACATGGATGCCTTGGGCCTGAAGTTTTTCAAATACTTCAGACTCGTTCGATGCGGTTTGGACAGTGTGACCACGTTTT
>JAWOIY010000167.1:0-5342 GCA_046484425.1 Desulfobacterales bacterium
AGTGGATTAGGGATCGTTATGAAAGAACCATATGGGTTTTAATGTTATGGATAAAACCTCTTGTTCACGCAGAAGATTTTTATGAACAGCCCCGTCAGGTTCTTTCATTACGAACCCTTATTCGCGAGTTCTTTCAGTAAAAATTTAATCATACCTGGAGCGGCAATGGTTTCAAAAAGCTAAACAATTACAAAATTTTAAGGATGGAGAAACGGACATGATACATTTTTTCATGGGGATTGTGAAATGATCATAAAGATTGTTAATTATATGCCCCCAATATTCGTGTAAGAAAACCTGCCGGGCGAATGCTTTCTTTTTCTCAAAATCACATTTCGAAACTGCTTTGACGGATATCGAGATTTTTGCCCTTCCTGGGAATCCGATTTCGGGTTCAATCGGTTTGCAGCCGCCATAACCATAAAATCCCCTTCCAACAGAATGGTAGTTTAATGTTCCATTGCCGTGCAGTTTGGGAGAAATTATCTTGTGAAAAAAAAATAAAAATTTGTCGTTCTCGATTTAAGCCGTTCTTTGTCATCGGTAACGAGCACGACATCCTTTATATTGGGATTATAATTGTATTGCATAATCTCCCATTGTTTGCTCAGAAGAAATTACCTTACAAATCCTTCCAGGGTAGCAAATAACTTTCTGGTGCACTACCCTCAGTAGCATCCCCGTCATAACGACAATGATTTTTGCAGCCCCAAAAACCACCCTTTTCAACTTCGGATATTCGATGAACATCCGATGCTTAAGAAACTTTAAGATGGTTTTTACTCCTTGAATCACTCATGGGGCCTTGTAACAGAAGTGTTTGAGTTGGATAAGCAAACTCAATCCCGGCTTCATGAAACTGTTTGAAAATATCGAGGTTGATGGCTTGGTGAATATCCATATAGACGTTGTAATCCGGACTATGAACCCAGTACACCACCTCAAATTTTAAAGAATAGTCTCCATATTCCTTGAAATGGGCACGGTCGAAGCGCACCTGTGCTTTGCTTTCAATGATTTTATGTATCATTTCGGGAACTTGAGAAAGCAACTCATGAGGGGTCTGATAAAGCACGCCGATGGTAA
Source organism: Desulfobacterales bacterium (assembly GCA_046484425.1). GTDB lineage: Bacteria > Desulfobacterota > Desulfobacteria > Desulfobacterales > UBA11574 > UBA11574. The sequence continues at coordinate 1,087 of JAWOIY010000167.1, forward strand.
AAACCACACGCCGCTCATACATGCGTTTGTAATTGCGAATGCGGCTTTTTAACAAATCGGTGTTTGAAAATACAAGCTGCTCACCTGACAGGCTCCGAATTTTAGTGGTTTTCAACCCGATATGCTCAACAGTTCCCAGGTAGTCATCCACGATGATAAAATCCCCAATTACAAAAGGCTTGTCCAGCACAATCGAAAAAGAAGCAAAAAGATCTCCAAGAATATTTTGTACTGCCAATGCCACCGCAATACCGCCGATACCCAATCCAGCAATGAATGTGGTGATATTTATCCCGATATTGTCGAGTGCAATCAGAGTAAAAATTATCCAAATTATCATCCTGAGAACAAATCCGACGGAGGTTAACGTCGTCACGGCCCCGGCATTGCTTGCGATTTTTTGCTTCCGATAATGTTCAATCCAAAAATTGATCGTGTAAGAGATTAATACGGCAACTTGAACCAGTGTAACGATAATAAATGCTTTTTTGAGGATATAGCCCGTCGTTGCAGGGAGCACAATTTTCAAAGAACCCATGTAAACTGAAAAAAACAATAAAAATACGATATGAATTCGACCGACCAACTCGGCTACTAAATCATCCCATCTTGTAATGGTCCCGGCAGCAAAAGAGTCCAGCTTTTTCTTAAGGGCATGTTTGGCTAATCTTGCCAAAAAGTAAACGATAATGGTTATAACGACGGCCAAGAGCCAGTCTTTCACTGTATTGTGATATATTTCCTTTTCTAAAAACATTTAAACCCCTCCGAGCGCCAGTTATCCGAAATTCTTCTAATCCGCATCTGATTGCAATACGTTAAGATCAAGTAAATTCTTAAAATTTTAGGTTATCGAATCTTTCTTTTTAAATTTTCGATAATATTTTCATAAGATCTAACCTGCCTCGAATAGCGTTTGCCTTGCGTACTATTATTATCAATCTGTGATAATTTTTTATTCAGGAGTTCAAGTCGTCTTTCATAAGATCTTATTTGTGCCGCTATTTGATTTTCACGAAGTATTGATCCTTTTGATATCATAGATCTTTTCGAATTCATATATACAAAAACCTCTGAGATAACAGCCCGATTCTTTCTTGAACCAGAATAGATTATTGCATGATTCATACCCCTTAAAATTTTCGACAACGCTTCGCCAAGAGAAACTCCTGATATTTTAGTTGTTATTTGTTTTTTTAAAGATTTTGGGAATCTAATAGAAATACCTGTTTTGTATGCAAGTGTCGAAAGTACATTCTTTAGATCAGCATTTTGTGCCGACAAGGTTAATAAGTCATCCTTATAATCTATGCGAAGATCCGGGTTGTGGGTCTGTGCATATGACAGGGACGCAACGGTTGTGAAGTACATAATATAAATGAAAAGTTTTAGAGACTTATACCTACCTGTATTTAACTTCATTCGTAAATTTTATAATAGATTAAAAATTATGAAACTAAAAGCGGTCTTTCTTCAAAAGGTATCCTTTTTTAAGGCGGAGGAAAATTTACTATCCTTAAAACATTTCACTACAAAAACTATTTACCAATTCCGAAACATGACGATATATTTCAAAACGATTAACATGATCAAAATACCAACCAGGGGCCAGTAGATAAATGATATATACTGACTGATGAATTTCTCCAACAGCTTTTCCATCTCAATCTGGTCCAACATCAATTTCGTTTCATGCCGATTTTTTGGAGGGTGCCTGCTAATGAATGAAAACAAAACCATAATCAATAAAAAAAGTAGAAAAAAACCGATCAAGAAGGGAAAAGAAATACGCTGAATGGTCCATATCGTCCCTGCCCAGACAGCTAAAAATACAATCAGAAATATTTGGAAAATTCCTCTTCTTTCATCTTTTCTTTTGATGAAAAGCCATATGATGAATACCAATAAAATGGTAAGGACTAATGTTGTGATATAGTTCAGCATCATATTTTTTGAAAGGTCATGAAAAAAATGAACAAGACCCACCCAAGTGGCATTAATAAAGCTTCAGCCTCCGGCTCATAGCACCCAGGTAAAGGAATCAGACCTCGATTGAAATGTTATACACATTTTATCACTCGAGTAAATACGGGAAATTACTAATAAGAGCGGTATCATTTAGACATTCAAGAACTATCGAAACGCCGGAGGTTACCGCATTTCAGATCGGGAAACTGTCTGAACGGATTAGAGCGTGTTGGGCCGAACAGCCGTGTTTCATTTCGACAACACCCCGAAATAACATTTAATATTCAGTATATCATCGAGGACTTGATCCTGTTCGGCATTACACGCTCTTATTCGTGAGTTTTTCGCGGTCTGAAATGCGGTGATCTCCGGCGTAAATATGATGTCTATTTAATTATGGCCTCATTAGTATGTATTTTGATATCAACTTTATCCCGGTGTCGAATTTTTCGGTCCCTCCATTTATTTTTTTTAAATAATACCCTTCCCTCTTAAAAATTCTTCTACCACCTCCGCTGTTCTTCTTTTTTTTCCATCTACCTCAAAGTTCAAACGTTGCATCGCAGCATTGTCGATGAGTCCTCCTAAAAGTGATAGAACATCGCCAAGTTTCGGGTGGGCTTTCAGTATATCTTCCCGGATGACAGGGGCAGCATGGTATGGGGGAAAAAAATTTCGGTCGTCTTTAAGAGGCTTTAAATTATATGCTGCAATACGACCGTCAGTCGCAAAGGCGCAGATCACATCCGCCTCATTGTTACGAATGGCCTCATACATCAAGGAGGGATCAAAATCTCGGACATCATCAAACTGCAGGTTATAGGCCTGGCGAAGTCCAGGGTAACCATCGGGCCTTTCAGCAAATTCAGCGGTGAAACCTGCAAGAAGATTACTCGCAGATTCTTTAAGATCAGATATGGTAACCCACCCGTTCTGCGCAGCATCGGCTGCTCGGACGGTAATGGCGTAAGTATTGTTAAATCCGAAAGGTTTCAACCATTGTAAATCAAAACGTTCATGATACATTTTGGTTACATAGTAAAGTGCTTCTTCGGGATCCGTAATCACCGAATGCTTTAAAATCGCGGTCAATCCGGTACCCGTGTATTCGGCATAAAGGTCGATCTCTCCGTTTACCAAAGCTCCGTGACAAATCATCGTACCGCCAAGATTAAAACGGCGATCCACGATGAAATCGGTTTTTATCTCAATCAACTGAGCCATCATTTCCCCTAAAATAAGCTGCTCGGTAAAATTCTTGGTTCCAATCCTGACAACTCTGTGACCGGTCTCCAAGGGTGTTGCGGATTTGGAAATCCATCCGGGTTTTGTGAAGTAAGTAACGATACCCATCAGAATTAAAGCAACCGGCAACATAAAAGCCAGCGGTCGCATCAACGACTTAACCGATCCTTTTTTATCTTTTTTTCTTTCCGGTCGAAGCCCCCACTCAAAAGCCCCGATGGAAAAGTCTACGATCAAGGCGAGAATTGCAGCGGGAATTGCACCGAGGAGAATGAGATTTGTGTTGGCCAGCGCCAGACCACGATTAATAAACTGGCCCAGCCCGCCGGCGCCGATGAACGCCGAAAGGGTGGCAATACCCACGCCCACCACTGTCGCAGTACGGATGCCCGCCACAATCACCGGCGCAGCTAAAGGTATCCTGACCATCATGAGCTGCTGGTATTCTTGCATACCGATTCCATCGGCGGCTTCCATTATCTCTGCGGAGACTTCCTCAAGTCCTGTAAGGGTGTTTCTGGCAATCGGCAGCAATGCATAAAGGGTAAGGGCTATGAGGGCTGGCATCACGCCGATTTTTTTAAGTAACGCCAGCAAAAAAACCAGCATGGCCAGACTTGGAATCGTCTGAAGAATACCAATGACGGCCATCACCGGACCGCGTAGCCAGGTAGTCCGATAGATGAAAATACCAACAGGGATCCCGATAAACATGGCGGCCAGCGTAGAGCATCCTGTCAACATGAGATGCTCACCGGTTCGAATCCAGAGTTCGGGCAACCTTTCGATGATATACCCAACCAAAACCTCTAAGCTCATCAAAGGTGCTCCTTTATGTCATATGCCCGGCCGCTTTATCGCAAATAAATCTTTTACGAATTTTGTTGCCGGTGTGTCCAAAATATCCTTTTTCTTCCCAATCTGTTCCAGGTTTCCTTCATGCAGAATTGCAATGCGATCACCAAGAAGAAGTGCTTCATTCAGGTCATGGGTGACAAAGAGGATGGTCTTTTTAAGCTGGATTTTCAAGGTTAACAATTCCT
>JAWOIY010000194.1:0-10172 GCA_046484425.1 Desulfobacterales bacterium
CAGATTGCCAACAATGCCGGTGCTGAAGGTTCTGTCGTCATCGATAAGGTCAAAAACGGCGAGGGAGCTTTTGGTTACAATGCAGAAACGGACACCTATGAGGATCTGATGAAAGCCGGTATAATGGATCCGACCAAAGTGGTCCGGCTCGCATTGCAAAATGCAGCAAGTGTGGCTTCATTGATGCTGACCACCCAGGCCATGATTGCAGAAAAACCCGAAGAAAAAAAGGGGATGCATCCGGGAGCTCAAGGAATGGGGGGCGGAATGGGCGGAATGATGTAAACCTCCGTCATTCCATCAGGAAATTCGACACATGAAGAAACACCAGAGAGAAGCGGTTCTAATATCGTTTTTTAATGAAAAGGAAAAATATAAAAAACTCGCAGAATATATTGTTCAGCTGATTCAGGACGATCCTTCGTCACCGAAAGAAAGCCTGCATACAATTATATATCGCATTAAAGATGAGTTAAGACTTATCGAGAAAATTAATAGGCTGAATAAAGACCTTGAGGCTGGCAAACCGTCAATTACGAAAAAAAACTATCAGGCAAGAGTCTGCGATCTATTAGGTGTCAGGATAATTTGTCTTCGCCTTTCAGACGTCAAAAAAGTCGAGACATATCTTAAGCTTTTGGCTGAAGAGAACATTTTGAGTTTTGTAAAAGGTCCCGATCGAAAAAGATCCTTCATTCTGCCGGCTAACCCTGGAGACTCGATACCAGATGACCTAGATCTGAGATATAGCGGATACTCATCTATTCATTACCAGATAGAATTAGGCGAAAATTCAGATGCCCCACCAGGATTGAAGGGTCTACTATTCGAGTTGCAATTGAGGACGATTCTTGAGGAGGCCTGGAGCGAGATTGATCACAAATATAGATACGTTCGCAGTAGAATCGGCGTAAATTTTCCCGAACATATTCATACCGGCTTTTATAATTTGAGCGCCTACCTCCAAGTTGCCGCTCTTCAGGCTGAGTATTTATGTCGTCTGGCTGAAACGCACAGTCTGAAAAAAATTTCCAAAGTCAAAGGAATAGCTCGGATTGTCTTTAGTGATGAGTTTTCTTCAGCTGACATGGAAAAGGATGAGTTTTCCCGGAAATTATCATCATCAGAGATTGAGAAGCGCCTGAAAAAGATTTTAAAGTTTAAGGTTACGCCCAGAACGCTAATTTATATCGAAAAACGTCTCGAAGACGTCGATGCTGAGGAAAAACCTCACAAAACACTTCAGAAATTACTCACCCTAGATCGGCTACTGGAATTTAAAACCATTTTTCAGGAAATTCTTAATATTGCACCTTTTGAGAATGCCAGGGAGAGGAACATTGATGTAATAAATGCTTTAAATTTTGGCATTTTCTACGAACTCCAAGGCAAAAGAGTCGCACAAGAAGGATTGAGAGCCGTTTTAAGATGGAGAAAAGATCGTTCAATTTGTTAGCATTCGATTCCAGACCTTAACCCTCCTTAACATCTTTTAAAAATCAACAAAATTCATTATTGATCGTTTCAATTACACCTTGTATGATTGTATGTGTTCAGGGGGTAGTCATTTCCCCTTCACTTCGGTGTCTCCGTCACTGAAAATACGAAGCGACTCCGCCAACCCGCCTGCCATGCAAGGCACGAGCGGGCAGGTAACGTTACGGGAAAACAACCGCCCCCTGAAAATTCCGTATTCAATGACTTTGAAGTGGAACATAATTTTGAGACCATCGGTCGAAAGATAATGCATTTAAACGCCAGACGGATTTACAGAAAGTCGAACAAATTGCCAAAAGCGATACCATCGTATTGGTTCTTGGTGAGACATGAACCGGCAAAGAGTTGGTCGCCCAGGCCATGGTCACGGAATACGGCATGAGCGATCGGCTGGAACTGGTGAGCTATGAGCGTCCGCGCCAGCCGATGTTTCTCCCGGAAAGTTTTTCTCCCGGTAAAAATTACAGTGAGGCGAAAGCCGCCCAAATTGACGGGGAGGTCACGCGGTTTGTCGAAGAAGCCCATCAACGCGTGCGTAAAATCCTCTCGGAGCGGCGAACGGTTCTTGATGAATTGGCCCATCTTCTTTCTGAAAAGGAAAGTGTGCAGGGAGAGGAGCTTAGAAAGATGTTGTCGGCAGCCAAACCCGGAACGGCATCTTCATCGCCCGTTCAGCCATTGCGAAACATTACCGGAAAAGAAGAAAATTAAAATTGCATTCAATATGCGTCGACTTTCCCCCTTCCGATTTCCAATCAAATTTTGAGGGATGGGGAAAATGCTTGCTTCTTCGAGGTTATTGGCAAACGCCACCGGAAAGCTTAGAAAAAGGACAAGCCTGCTGTGATTCGCATGATTCCGAACAATCAGGTTACCCTGTTGCAAAACGGCGAAGCTTATTTTCCGGCGATCGAAGCGGCGCTGGACCGGGCGGTGCATGAAATTTATCTGGAAAGCTATATTTTCGAAAATGACACTACCGGACGACGCATTGCGGAAGCGCTCAGGCGGGCTGCCCTTCGTGGCGTAAAAACCCATGTGCTGATCGATGGATTCGGCTCGAATAGTTTGCCGAAAACCATGATCGATTACCTTAAAGCGGCCGGCGTAATGGTGTTGAAGTTCCGGCCCAAGATATCGCCCTTGACGCTGCGGCGCCGAAGGTTGCGTCGCTTACACCGGAAAATTGTAGTTGTGGACCAGAAGATTGCGTTTGTCGGAGGCATTAATATTATCGATGATATGGATATGCCGGGGCAAAAATCGCCTCGTTATGACTACGCTGTAAGTGTGGAAGGGCCGCTGGTTGGAGAAATTCATGCTTTGACCCGCCGGGTGTGGTCGCGAGTGGCCTGGACCCGCTTGCGACCTGGCTGGGGTCGGAACAACGGCAGACAAGCGCCTTCAAGCGAATCCAGGGGCCGTATGCGCTCAGCTTTTCTGGTACGGGATAACATCCGCCATCGCCGAGATATTGAAGATGCTTATTTGCAGGCGATTGAACAATCGCAATTCGAAATCATTCTTGCAAATGCCTACTTTTTGCCCGGATTGAATTTTCGTCATGCGCTTGTGGATGCAGCGGGACGCGGTGTCCGGGTGGTTTTGCTGCTGCAAGGAAGAGTGGAATATCGATTGCTGCATTATGCCTCGCATGCCCTGTATGGCAGTTTTCTCGATGCAGGGATTGAGATCTACGAATACCACAAGAGCCTTATGCACGCCAAAGTTGCTGTGATTGATGGACACTGGGCGACGGTGGGATCATCCAATCTTGATCCTTTCAGCCTGCTGCTTGCGCTTGAAGCAAATGTCCTTGTTGACGATGAAAGCTTTGCCAAAAAATTAAAGCATAGCCTGGAGCAGGCCATAAAAATGGGGGCGCGGCGGATAAGTGAAGACAACTGGAGAACGAAATCCATCGGACTGCGTCTGGTGATTTGGCTAAGTTATGGCTTGGTGCGATTCATGATAGGAGTCGCGGGGTATGCCCCGGGGAAAAAGCCGGATCAAGTAAAACCGATCGAGAAATCAGAATGAATGGCATGCGAAACCTGAATACATGACGAAAACCTACCAGGAGATAAAATCGGCACCGTACATCGATGCCATAAGCGGATTTTCCTTGAAACACCTGAAGACCGATACGCAATGCGCTGGAAGACGATTGGAACCATTTGGGCCTTTGCCGGATAAGGCGAGGCATTTGGAAAGGAAGTGGTCAGCAGGCCGGAAAGATTTTATCGAATCTGCGAACCCTTCAATAAAAAAGGTTTTGTAATCAACCATTTCAACACCAACCAACAAAAAGGAGTAATTGCTATGAAAAAAAGAAACATCGTTATACATTGTTTAGTACTTCTTATGCTCATCGCCACCTTTTGGGCCTGTGGATCGACATCCAAACAGACAAGTCCAGGCGAATACGTTGACGATTCGGTCATCACGACCAAAGTCAAATCGCTGCTTGCAAAAGATGATTTTCTCAAATCATTCCAGATCAGTGTCGAAACCTACAAGGGCACCGTTCAACTGAGCGGCTTCGTTGGTTCTCAAGCGGCTGTCGATAAAGCGGGTGAAATCGCACGCAGCGTCAAGGGGGTCACATCCGTAAAGAATGATCTGATCGTGAAATAGGGGACGTTATTCTCTCCCGGATGGAGCCTGGCGACCACTGGTAAACTGAAAAATGGGTTACCAGTGGTTGCGACTGCCGGTACTCGGGCATTGTGCGAGAACAACCAGGACCGCGGCGCGTATGAGTTTACGCGCGGCAAGCTGCAGGCAGCACATGCCGCCTTGGAAAAGCTCGACCGAATGTCGCACGTCCATTTCACCAATCCGGAAGTTCTTGCCAGTCTCCGTCTCGAGATTGATCCGGATAACGCCGCCACGGCATTTGAGGAAAGAGCCATAGGAGCTGAAACATGGCTATCCATAAGAAAAAGGTTCTGTTCATAACAATAGGTGCCATCACGCTTGTTGTCTTCGCGGGTATTTTCGCTCTCATGCTCAATATCGAAAGATTTAAACCCCAGATCGAGACAACCGCGTCTACTGCTCTGGGGATGGATGTCCGGATCAAAGGCAGGATGGGCATCGCTTTTTTCCCGGGTTTCGGTCTATCGTTGAAGGACGTCAATCTGCGGAATAAGGGATTGGACGTCGTTACGATTGAGAAGATGAGGATAGGGCTGAACTCATCCCGCTCGCGAGGTCCGAAATCAAGATAATCCGTCTCGAGATTGTCAAGCCGGTCTTCTCCAAATAAAAAAGGAGATGCCATACAGCATCTCCTTTTTGTATTGGTGGGTCAAACCGATATTATTTTTTGCTGTCGCCGGTAGCAGCACCGTGCATCTTGATTTCGACTTTTTCGGTCAGCCCTTCGTAGTATTCCCTCAAAATTGCAACAACTTCATCTCTTCCAAAATGATCCGGAAGTTCTCCACCCTCTGAAAGGAGCTTGCGAAGCATGGTTCCGGAAAGCAGCACCCGGTCCGCTTTGTCATGGGGGCAGGTTCTGAGGGATGCCATACCGTCGCACTTGAAACAGTAGAAAGTCCAGTCGATCTTCAAAGGTTTGCAAAGCAAATTTTTCCCCGGATCGTCGGAGGTCGGGATCTTGTCAAAGATGGTCTGGGCTTCGAACATGCCGTAGAAATCACCGACACCGGCATGATCCCGTCCGATAATCATTCGAGAGCAGCCGTAATTCTGGCGGAAGGTGGCGTGCAAAAGTCCCTCTCTGGGACCGGCATAGCGCATATCCAAAGGATAACCCCCCTGGACCACATTTTTGTCCACAAAATAGTTCTTTACAAGAGAGTCGATACATTTTACGCGGACTTCAGCAGGGATATCGCCAGGTTTGAGGTTTCCGACCAGGGAGTGAATGTATACGCCGTCGCACACTTCTACGGCAATCTTGCAAAGATATTCATGGGACCGGTGCATGGGGTTTCTGAGTTGCAGTGCGGCGATTTCGCTCCAACCTTTTTCCTCGAAAATTCTGCGAGATTCTTCAGGCCTCATATAGACGCCGACATATTTGGTGGGATACTCACCTTCGCTTAAGACTTTGACCGGTCCGGCAAAATTGAAACCTTTCTGATTCATCACCATCTGTACACCGGGGTGATCGTCCTTGGCGATTTTCCAGAATTCTTCAGGGGTCGGGGTCCCTTCACCCATAAAGACTTTTTCACATTCAAACTTTTTGTCGGCTTCGGTCATTTCATATTTTTCCGTGACCTTCATGGTTCCCATGATTTCGCCGCTGTCCGGATCACAAAGGGCGACTTCATCGCCGGTTTTGACGCTGTCGGCATCGGCTTTGTCCACGGAAAGGGTCACAGGGATGGGCCAGAAAGTTCCATCGGCCAGCTGGAAATTATCGCAAACACCTTTCCAGTCCGCTTTGGTCATGAAACCTGTCAGCGGGCTGAATCCGCCGATACCCATCATGATCAGGTCGCCCACTTCTCTATGGGACATGGTAATCTTTTTCAGCCCTTTGGCCTTTTTCTTCTCTGCTTCCAGAGCAGCGCCTTCAAGCAGGCAGCAGGTCAAACCTTTACCGCCATGGGGTGGGATTAATTTTGACATTTGTAACCGTCTCCTTTCGATTTGTTTATTAAAATAAATGGCTTTTTCAACACCATCTCAATTTTCACAAAAGGGAACTATTAATAAGGATAAAACGATTTGTCAAGGAGAATCAATCGGTGTAGCGGATTTAGGTTTTTCGTAAGAGTTTAGTCTTTCGAAAATGTATAGCTTCAGGTGTGCCTAAATTTTTTCTGAAAGAACTCGTAGATAACGGCTCGTAATGAAAAAACCGGTTTTAGCTTCTGAAAATGGTTTTGGTTTTAAGACCATATGATCGCATTCAAGCCAATCTGGAATGGATTTTTCATAACGATTCGTAATCCACTCAAACAGCTTCCAGAAAAAATTTAGGCACACCTGAAGCTTCCAAAAACAGATTTGTTTCAAAAAGCTAAACAGTTACGGTTTTTCAATCCTGTATGGTTCCAATTATGGTTACTTCAACGGACCGTATTCTTGGACGATTGTCGAGATTGAGGGCGACCACCTGTTGCCAGGTTCCGAGTCTGAGCTGACGGTTTCGGATCGGCAGCACAATCGAGGGTCCTAACAGGGCGGCCTGTACATGGCTGTGTCCGTTGCCGTCGTGCCAGGCTTTTTCATGTTCGTAATCCAGATCCGGAGGCGCCAGCGAATTAATGGCTCTTTTCAAGTCTTCCACCACCCCGGGTTCGTATTCAATGGTGGTGATCGACCCCGTGGATCCGACTATCGTGGCGCTAAGATTCCCGGTTTGGATCTTCGATTCGCTGATCAGGTTTTCAAGCGCCGGTGTAATATCGCACATATCCGGCCCGATTTTTAAATTGACTTCGACGGATGCACAAAATATTGAAGCCGATTTCATCATTGACCTCCATTTGGAAGTTTAAAATACCTAACCCGGATAAACCGGAAAAAACAAATAATCAATTAAAGAAAACAAACAATATCAATTTGTTGTAACCCTAGAACCTTGAACTCTGAACCTGGAACCGATCAGTTCAGGTATAATATTAAAGAAGCTCCAATTCCCAATTCCAAAGGCCGGGCCTCTTTTTCAATGTCACCTCTTTTGGAATCGGTTCCAATAGATGCACAAACAGTCTGTAGCCTCCCTTTTCAAGCGCTTTTCGCTTGGTTCGCAGGTCGAGCTTCCAGTTGGGATAGATCCAATAGTCGGATTCATATTTTTGAACCCAGGCGGCTTCGCCTTTTGGGCTCATAAAAGGCGTTTCGGTTTTCAGGTCGTTCGACAGTACCCGTGAAACACACAGGGGCCAGTTTCCGTAAAGAACGATTCCCAGCGGCAAGGGGCTTTGTTTTGGGAGCGAGAAAAAATCGAATTGCCCGAGTTCAGGCGTAACGATGGCACCGTTATAGCCCATGGATGCCAGAGTTTTTAGCGCCAGAACATTGGCGGTATTGCAAAAGGGGCCGGCCCAGAGATTCATTCCTTTTAAACGGGTAAAAAGTGCCGTCTGCCACGGGGCGTTCAGTACGAAATTTCTGGCACCTTTGTCGAGGATAAAATCGACAAGTTCCTTTCGGTGTAGCTCATCATCCGGCCAGATGACCGGCGGCAGCCACCACCAGATTTGTGACCAAAGTCCTTTTGGCAGATGCTTTACCGCCTGATTCGAAAGCCAGAGTCCTGATGGTCCATCGGGTTTGGTTTTGCCGAGCTGACGGTAAACCCGAAGTTCCGAGGGTGCTCCCTTTCCCAGGACGGATCCTTTGGGCCCTTTGGCAACAAAGACGGAAGGGGTCGTTTTCAGGACCGGTATTTTGATCAACTCCTTTTCGAGAATAGACAGCATATCTTCAAGGGTCTTTTCTTTTCGGTCGATAAGGAGTACCGGAATTTTCTTTTCAGGGCTCATTTTTGAAATAGACTTTAGAAACAGACCCCCGCCTTTTGGGACATACCTGGTCACCCTGCTGATGCTGTGCCATAATTCGTCTTCATATCCAAGGCGAAGGAGATCGCCCGCCAGCAGCTCTTCCCTCGGATTTAAAAAAGGTTTTTGTGGGGTTCCCTTGAGAAATCCCACAAAAAGTCCGGATCCGGTTTGATTATCCGGCCGGATAGGGTTTTGGGGCCTTTGGGACAAGAAATTATAATGGGTTCCTGACCTTCCAAGGGCATATGATAACAGATCGAGAGCCGTTTTTTTCATCCTGGGATCCGTCCCCTGGTCTCTTAATATCCGGTAAGCTTTAACCGTATAAAAAACGGTGTGAGGGCCTTTTTTGCGGCCTTCGATTTTCCAGGTTCGGATTTGTGGAATCGTTAAAAGGACTTTAACCAGAACATCCAGACTGAGGTCCTGGCAGGAAAAAAATCTTTTGCTCTGGTCTTTCTGCGTGTATACCCGGCGGCAGGGCTGAACGCACCTTCCCCTGAGGCCGCTTTTCCCGCCGTAATAACTGCTCCAGTAGCATCTTCCGGAGATACCATAGCAAAGCGCGCCGTGTACGAAAACTTCCAGGTCAAGACCTTTGGGACAGGCCGTGGCCATGGATTTGATTTCGTCGATATTCAGCTCTCTGGGAAGGACAATCCGATGGATTTTCAGGCTATTTTTCGCCTGTCGGAGGGCTGCTGAAAAACTGACATTGGACAGGGTCGAAAGGTGCAGCTCGCCTGAAAAACCGGTTTGCCCGGCAAGTTGTACAAAACCCAGATCCTGAATAATGATACCGTCAGGTTTCACATACCTTTCGAGCTGTTCAAGCAGTTTGCCTGCCGTATTCACGTCTTCAGGTTTTAACAGCGAATTCAACGTCACATAGACCTTGACCCCTCTGTCATGGGCCAGCAGGGTCAGCGGGACAAGTTCCTCAATAGTAAAATTTTGGGCCTCCATGCGCGCTGAAAATTGCTTCAGTCCGCAGTATATTTCATCGGCCCCTGCGGCAAGGGCTGCCAGAAAAGATACTTTATTTCCGGCGGGTGCCAGGATAGAAGGACGGTGTGATATTTCTATGTCGTTGTTCATCATTCAATATTTTTGGTTTTTTTCACGATTAGTTGGAAGAAAGGGTTCAAGGATTCTGGAATCCTCTTAGGATCATCAACTCTTTTGGTGATGATCCATATATTTTTTATTCCGGTCTTGGCTGGTTAAGCTTTTGAAAATTTCTTTTTCAGCGCACCGGCTGCATCAAGGGTGAGACTTAACAGAGCAGGGATCAGAAATAAGGTAAAAACCGTTGAAATCAGAAGCCCGCCCACCACAACACTGCCAAGCCCCCGGTAGAATTCAGAACCTGCCCCCGGGGAAAGGATCAGTGGGAGCATCGCCGATATGGTGGTGATACTGCTCATATAAATCGGCCGGATACGGGTTCGAACCGATTCCGTAATGGCATCTCTGGGCGACATATTGCCGTCCCGGATGTTGTTCAAACTTTGATGGACAATCAGGATGGCGTTATTCACCACGACTCCCACCAGGATGACGAATCCGAGCATGGTAATAATATCCAGCGACTGGTAGGCAATAAAAATGTTTACCAGCAGCAAGCCTACAAACCCCCCGGCTGCGGCCAGCGGGACACTGAACATAATGATGAACGGATAGAAAAAATTCTCGAATAAAGCCGACATCAGCAAGTAGCTGATGACGATAGCCAGTATAAAATTCCACATCAGAGCCGCTCTGGTTCGCGTCAGCCGAGGGGTGCGCCGAGAGCAGCCAGCGAACCGGCGGCGCTCGACGATGGTCGAGGCGACGCTGCTCCGGGCGCAGCGCTGACACCTGCGGCGGTGGACCCACCAGCTTCAGCGGCCGTGGCACGCATCGCCGCTGCCGGGAGCCCGACCATGGACGAGAGCCTGGCCGATGGGGTGAGCGAAGGAGAGGGCGTGAAGGGCAGCGTGCCTGCTGAGAGCGAGCGGACAGCGCCAGGACCTCGGCCGCCAGCACCCGCGGCGGCGACGTCGGGAGAGAACTGCATGGCCTGAGCCGATGCTCGGGCCGCGGCACCTGGCGCACCGGCGGACCCGGCGACGCCCGCTCCAGCGAGCGCCATACCCGAACGGGCCTGAGCCATGCCCGCCACCACGGGAGTGGGTGCGG
>JAWOIY010000063.1:0-42951 GCA_046484425.1 Desulfobacterales bacterium
CATCTTTTCATTTACGGTCGATCTTTTCGGTATAGAGGAGATTCCCCTTACGGCGATCTTGGGGATGACCGGCTATGTGATTGCCACCTTCCTTGCGGTCTGGCTCATCATCATGATTTTGCGATCCAGAAAACTGTAGGTAAAGATCCGGGTCCAGAGGGTCCGGCTTTGAGCTAGGCCAAAGGCCATGATTTGTACCTTTTGAAACTCATTGGAATGTCGGAAGATTGGAATGCTGGAAGATTGGGTGGTAGAATCGGAAATGATCTCTTTAAAACTGACAGAATTCCTTCATAACCCATTATTCCACGATTCCATCATTCCATTATTCCTGTTGAATCATTTACCGGCAGAGCCATTGAACTCTGACCCGGCCCTGAGGACCGGGATTTCCAAGCTGCATTAAAGTCCGTTAGTTTCTTTTTTTACAGTTTTTTACCATGTTCGATATTGTTGTTTTTGTCTTTATATTATCAATGTGTTATAGTTACGGTTCTGTTTTTGGTTATAATAGTGCGGAAACGAATCAGAAAAAGAACCTTAAATAACAGGAGAAATGAATACATGAGATTACCCGACCAGGAAAAACTTAAAAAAGAGCGCATTCAGGATGCGCTTTCAACAAATACCCAACTCATAGAACATGAGAAGAAGCTGGGTAATCTTTTCAAAAAACGGGATGCGATTGAAGGCTTGATGCCCGGTCTTTTGGCGGAAATTAAAACGGCGGAACAGGAAAAACATTTTGTCATTGACGAGTATTGTAATGACAAGTGTACGGTTAAAGACCTCGAAACCGCGAAAAAAAATTATGACCTGGCTGTGATCGCCGAAAAAGAAAAAGCCGGGTTTTTAACGGTGGTGAATAAAAAGATTAACGATCTAAACGCCAAACTGAACGATGTCAGAGAGAAAAAATTAACGGCCGAACAGTTGGTCTGGGAGTTGCTTTCCGAGGAAACAAATGAAGATCTCAAGGAAAAGTTGGGTGACCTGATCCTTTGGGCCTATTCGGTTAATTTGAAACGCCCCACCCCCTTGTCATACGAAGATTTTTTACAAACAGTCGTCTTTCCCAATCCGGAGCCGCATGACATGGAACGTTTTGACGCTGATTTGGAAGCCTTTTATCAGACAACACTGAACGGTTAAAAAGGAGGGGAAATCTATTCAATTGATTTTTACGGTTTTTGTACCAGATTTTTGGGAATTATTGCGGCGAAAACAAAAAAAGAGGTTACAGCATGAACCATAACCTCTTGATATCCTTGGAGGCGGCAACCAGATTCGAACTGGTGAATAGCGGTTTTGCAGACCGCTGCCTTACCACTTGGCTATGCCGCCATAAAAAAAATGGAGCGGGAAACGGGATTTGAACCCGCGACTTCGACCTTGGCAAGGTCGCACTCTACCACTGAGTTATTCCCGCTCAATAGTAAAAATTTTCATAGATAGATTTTGATAGTTTGTCAACAGAAAAATTTACGTCTGGAACAGACTTCTGAATTTGATAAAATAATTCGCGCCCGACCAGACTGTTAATATCAGGGCGCCCCATAGGAATATCGTGCCAATTGCATTGAAATCAATGGTAAAATACTGAAAGTGTATCATCAAAGGAATGATGGCCGCGATCTGAAATCCGGTCTTGTATTTCCCAAGGCTCGATGCGGATAAATCTTTTCCCTCTTGTGCGATGATACTTCTCAAACCGGTTACGGCGATCTCCCTTCCAATGATAATGCAAACCATCCAGGCCGGAATCCATCCCAAGGCGGTCAGCATGATAAAAGAGGTCGAAACCAGAACCTTGTCTGCAATCGGATCCATGACCTTCCCGAAATTGGAAACCAGCCCTTTTTGTCTTGCAAAAAAGCCGTCCAGAAAATCGGTTATTGCGGCTGCGCTGAAAATGATTGAAGCAATAAATGCATAGAATTTGTTTGGAGACAGAAGTAAAATCACGATGATCGGAACCGCAACAACCCGAAACAGGGTTAAGCTGTTGGGATGGATTAATATTTTTTTTATTTGTCCGCGGGAAAACATATTCTGACTTCGTTTTATTAAAGGATGTAATTTATTTTTTTGCCTTGTTCCAGTCATCCAGGAACGCTTTGAGACCTTTATCGGTCAGTGGATGAGCGGCCAGTTTGCTTAACACATTAAATGGAATCGTGGCAATGTCGGCTCCCATTAATGCGGATTCCAGAACATGAAGCGGATTTCGAATACTCGCAACGATGATTTCAGTATCAAATGCATAATTGCTGTAAATTTCAACAATCTGTTCAACCAGCAGAAGGCCTTCCTGGGATATGTCATCCAGTCGGCCGATGAAAGGGCTCACATAGGTCGCCCCGGCTTTTGCAGCCATAAGCGCCTGAAGTGGTGAAAAGACCAGCGTTACATTTGTTTTAATCCCCTCTTCGGAAAGTGTCCGTGTCGCTTTTAAGCCATCCACAATCATGGGAATCTTGACTACAATGTTATCGTGTATTCTTGACAGGTTGCGGGCTTCTTTCAGCATCCCGTCCGTATCGGTACTGATCACTTCAGCGCTGACGGGGCCGTCCACGATTTCACAAATCTCATGAATAATCTCTTCAAACTCCCGGCCTTCTTTTGCAATCAGGCTGGGATTGGTTGTAACGCCGTCGACCATCCCCATGCTGTGCGCTTCCTTAATTTCGTCAATGTTCGCAGTATCGATAAAAAACTTCATTCAGAAAACCCTCCTGTTTGGTATATTGGCAACTGAACTTCTTATAAAACGATGGCGACCACTGGTGATAAAATGTAAAAGATATGGCTTGTTCGAGCGTGTTAGTGAGCCTTAAGTGAAAACAGCAAGTCAAAAACAATCTATCTTTTATTCATATAATTATCAAGTAAAGCAATCATTATGAAAAGAATCGGCCAATGTTTTTTCTTTAGGCTCACTTGCATGCGAGTTCCAGATATTTTACATTTTATTATCAGTGGGCGATCCCCGGATCGTATTGAGAAGTTACTCGCAATTCATTTATTTGCTTGTTTTTCCAAAAACTTTTCTTTGCATTCCGTGCTGCAAAAATACAGATCCTTTCCTCCGATATTTAAACTCACACCGTCTCTTTTGGCAAAATATATCCCGCAAAAAGGGTCTTGGACCATGATATCATCGATCTCACCTGATTTTTTACCAAATACCACTTTTTGAGACGACTTCTCTTTAAGCACCCAGGATTTCAAGAACCTGTAACACAGGTATAAAAGACCCAATAAGACTAATAGTCGCATCTATATTCAACAATCCTTTGCTCGTTTTCATCCAGAACATCTACCAGAACATCCAATAGATCTTGCATTTCTTTTTTAAAAACCGGATGGACGATCTTAGGATCTATATCACAGATCGGTTTTAATACAAAACGTCTTTTGTGCATCCTTGGATGTGGAATAATCAGCCCGGGTGAATTTGTCACGAAATCATCGAACAAAACGATATCCAAGTCGAGAATCCTTGGACCGAATCTTACACAACCATCAACGCGTCCGGCATCACGCTCGATGCGCTTGAGTTGTTTAAACAGTTGAAAAGGATCAAGGGTGGTTTCGATTTTGACCACGACATTGATAAACCAATCCTGGTCTTTATAATCCACGGGTTCGGTTTTGTAAAATCGTGACCATTCCCTAATTTGTATCTCTTTGGTTTTTGTCAGCGCATTGATTCCATTTTTACAGTTCAACAGTTTGTTTCCGATGTTGGAACCGACTCCGATGTAGGCAGTATGCTTTACCATTATTTAGTAACGATCCTGGTCTAGGGGCCTCTCTGGAAGAAATTCCTTAGTTGAGAGCTCTTCGACCTATTAAAATCTCAAAATATCAAATCCCAAATATCAAACAAATTACAATGACCAAAATTCAAAAATCCAATCCCTCAGTAGGGGGGGACTCATTTTCAAAAACGATTGTATTGATAGACATGAGGGAGGTTCGCCGGCCCCCCCAACAGACTTTGGCGGGCTACCCTCTTTTCTCTTTCCTATTTCCTGCCTTCAGGTTTTAGTCATTGGATATTGTAATTTGAGACTTATTTGGAATTTGGTGCTTGAAATTTGTCATTTTATACTCAACATTCAAAGGCAAAGGCATCTATCTCTGATTGCTGCAATGAGATGTCAAAGTTAAATTATACACCGTCTTTCCAGGCGTCTTCCCAGAGTTGTGCCCTGTAAATGATGCGAGCATCTCCTTGAAGATATATATCGTAATATTTGCCTTCTTTTTCTTTGAAAAAAATATCAAGATATCCCCCACCCCGAGTCATCACATGTAACGGAGAATTGATCTTCATTTTATGGGCCATAACAATCGCGCCGGCGGCAGCCCCCGTACCACAGGCCAATGTTTCATCTTCAACCCCGCGCTCATAGGTACGAATTGAAATCATGTTGTCCTTTAGGGGGCATACGAAATTAACATTGGTACCGGCAGGCGCAAACACATCATGAAACCGGATCTCTCTTCCAACGTTGATGATATCGGCAACATCGATACGGTCTTGTACAATCACGACATGCGGAACCCCGGTGTTAATGCTGGAAATGGAAAGCGGGCCGTTTTTGAGATCGATAATATAATCTGTTTTGAGTTCCTGCGGATCCGTCATTTTGACTTTAACACGCCCTTGGATGATCTGGGCTTCAACGGTTCCGGCCAATGTCTCAAAAGACATATGAGGCCCTGCGATATCCTTTAAATATGCAAAACGCGCAACACACCTGGCACCGTTTCCGCACATCTCGGCTATGCTGCCGTCGGAATTAAAAAATCGCCATTTGAAATCCGCAGTGTCAGAATTTTCTACAAGTATAAAACCATCAGCGCCGACGGCCATTTTTCTGCGACATACCTTGACAATGAAATTTGACAGGTCGGTTTCATCGACTATTTTATTTCGGTTGTCAATGACGATAAAATCGTTACCACTGCCGCTCATTTTGTAAAACTCGATTTCTTTCATGGTCATCATTAATTTTTTCTTTAGCAAAACACCCGATTTGAGATTAAGGTATAAAATTTATCTATTGGCTCAATCGATTAGGAGATATCACTCATTCATCAAGAAACGAAGGAATCGATTCACCGGCCACCAGATCCTGGTAGCTCTCGCGATCCCGAACAATATGAAATTTGTCGTCCTTTACCATGACTTCAGCCACCCTAAGTCTGGAACAGTAATTGGAGGACATGGTAAAGCCGTAAGCACCTGCACTCATCACGGCAAGAAGATCGCCTTTCTTTACATCAGGAATTTTGCGGTCAACTGCCAGAAAATCCCCGGACTCGCAAATCGGCCCCACAATATCAGCCGTTATCAGCCGACCTTCAGTGCCAACGACCGGTTCAATGGCATGAAACGCGTTATACAGTGTTGGACGCATCAGATCGTTCATGCCCGCATCAGTGATAATAAACTCCTTAACCTTTCCGGACTTTCTAAACAAAACCTCTGTAACCAGTATTCCGGCGTTACCGACGATAACCCTTCCGGGTTCAAGGATAAGCTTAAGCTGAGAGCCTTTGAGAGACTCAACAATTGCTTTGGCATATTCGCGGGGATGGGGCGGCGTTTCATCGTCATAGGTGATTCCGAGGCCCCCTCCCATATCCAAAAATTGGATTTCGATTCCCATTTGCCTGAGTTCACCAATCAGATCTTTTAAGTTTTCCAGGGCTTCGACAAAAGGTTTTGCATCTGTAATCTGCGATCCGATATGGCAATCAATCCCCACGACATCAATGTTCTCGAGCCGGCTTGCTATTTTGTAACCTTCAAGGGCGGACGCTTTTTCAATGCCGAACTTGTTCTTTTTGAGACCGGTCGAAATATAGGGATGCGTTTTTGGATCAACGTCAGGGTTCACCCGAATTGCAACCGGGGCTTTTGTTTCCAGTATGCCGGCTCTTTTATTGATAAGGTCGAGTTCCTCAAGGGACTCGACATTGAACATTAAAATGCCCGCTTCAAGCGCATAGTCAATCTCATCGACACGTTTTCCCACACCGGAATAGACGATTTTATCCGGTGAAAAACCCGCTTGCAAACCGCGATACAACTCTCCCCCAGAAACGATATCAAGACCACTGCCAAGGCTCTCAAACAGTTTTAATATAGCCAGATTCGTATTGGCCTTTGCAGAATAACACACGAGTCTATCCAAATCCTCAAAAGCCTCGTTAAAAATTAGAAAGTGACGTTTTAAGGTCGCATGACTATATAAATAGAATGGCGTACCGACATTTTCCGCAATCTTACGGACCGGCACATCTTCACAGTACAATTCATTGTCGCGATAGGAAAAATGATGCATAAAACACCGGTTCCTTAATAGAGTGTTTTGTATTTGGTGTTTAGTATTTATGGTTTCTTTGTGTTCTGTTCCCCGGATACCTGTGTGGGTGGTTTGGGTGGCGCCTTTTTGCCACATCCCGAAACTACAGGCCCCAGCAAAATAGCAACAGAACATATTAAAACAAGACTCTTTTGAAAAAATTTTTTCATTCCTGCAATTTTGACAAACTCGTAAAAAGTCTTTTGTGAGCGACATTTGAGCATTTGGGGAATCAGCGTTTCAAGCGGTGAAGCGTTAAAAATTTCAAGCTGTTTGAGGCGCTTGCGCCAAGTTCTTGAAATTTAGCGGCACCGATGGAAACGCCCCCAAATGGTCACGGAGCGAGCAATATCGACTTTTTACGAAACCATCAATTTTACCTTAAGTTCTTTTTCTGCAGCCTTTATTGCAGCCTTTACGCACTCCGATGCCGTACCTCCAAAAGACGTTCTACGATTAATCATTTGCTCGGTGGTCAAAATATCGAATATGTCCTTTTTAATGTGAGATGAAAACTTTTGTAACTCTTCCAGAGTGAGTTCATGAAGTTCCTTATTCATGCGCGAAGCGTATGCCACCACCTTGCCGACACAGCCATGTGCCTGGCGAAAAGGCATACCGCCGGCCACGAGATAATCCGCCATATCTGTTGCATTTAAAAATCCTCTCGATGCCGCCTGCTGCATGACCTCCTGATTTATCTTTAGTTTTGGAAGCATTTTTATATAAATTTCAATGCATTCTGTCAATATGTCCACGGTATCGAACAGGGCGGTTTTATCTTCCTGCATGTCCCGGTTATACGACAACGGCAATGACTTCATCATCGTTAAAAGGGAAACGAGATCCCCGAAAACACGCCCGGACTTTCCCCGCACCAGTTCAGGCACATCAGGATTCTTCTTCTGAGGCATAATGCTGCTTCCCGTGGCAAAGGAATCCGGAAGCTCGATAAAACCGAATTCGGATGTAGACCATAATATAAACTCTTCCGACAAACGACTTAAATGTACCATGCAAATACTTGCAGCGGATATAAACTCAATAATAAAATCTCTGTCTGAAACCGCATCAATGCTGTTCGCCGATACTTTGGGAAAATCGAGAAGCTGCGCAGTGTACTCCCTGTCAATGGGGTATGTTGTTCCGGCAAGGGCCGCACTTCCCAGCGGCAAAACGTTTATGCGTTTTAAACCCTCCTTGAACCTGTCGATATCCCTTGAAAACATCTCATAATAGGCCATGAAATGATGAGACAAGAGAACCGGTTGAGCCCGTTGCAAGTGCGTGTATCCGGGCAGAATAACATCCATGTATGTTTTTGCAAGATCAACGATGATCTTTGTGAGCATGACAAGGCGCTTTATGGTCTTTAACGTCTCATCTCTCAAATACATCCTCACATCCAGCACGACCTGATCATTTCGGCTTCTGGCAGTATGAAGCTTCTGTGCGACCTTCCCGACCTTCTGGATCAGCCGGGCCTCAATGTGCATATGAATATCTTCCAGGCTGTTATCAAACCGGAACTTCCCCCGGTCTATCTCACGCTTTATGGCAACAAGTCCCTCAATCAACGCCGAAGCATCCGCTTCTGAAATAATAGACGTCTTTGCAAGCATGCGGCAGTGGGCAATACTTCCTTCAATATCATACGAATAGAGACGCTTATCAATATCAATGGAAGCGGTAAAATCTTCAACCATTTTATCCGTTTTTTCAGAAAACCTGCCGTCCCAAAGTTTTTCTGCCATGGACACCTCGTTTTACGCCATTTCTTCGGCTCTCGATCACACTGCATGAGTTGTACCCACCGACAACCCATCACCCATCACCCTAACATCCTATCTTTTCATCATCTTCTGAATTCGCAATCTCAGTGCATTCAAACGTATAAAACCTTCGGCATCCTTCTGCCTGTAAACATCATCGTCTTCAAATGTAGCAAAATCCTCACTGTAAATGGACTCGTCGGATTTACGTCCGAGAATCATGCAATTTCCCTTGTATAGTTCAAGGCGTACCTTTCCCGAAACATTCTGCTGGGTCTGGTCGACCATGTTCTGGAGCAATTTCATTTCGGGCGAAAACCAAAAGCCGTAATACACCAGTTCGGAATACTTGGGAATCAGGGAGTCACGCAAGTGCATGACCTCTCTGTCCATGGTAATCGATTCAATGGCCATATGGGCTGCTCTCAGCACCGTGCCGCCCGGAGTTTCATAAACGCCGCGAGATTTCATGCCCACGAAACGATTTTCGACAATATCAGCCCGCCCGATGCCGTTCCGCCCGGCCAACGTGTTGAGCGTTTTAAGAAGATTCGCCGGGGACATATTTTCATCGTTTATCGCCACCGGATTTCCCTGTTCAAACGTTATTTCGATAATTTCAGGTTCATCCGGAGCCTCCCTGGGAGACGTGGTCAGGGTAAACATATCTTCAGGCGGTTGCTGCCATGGATCCTCAAGCCGGCCCCCTTCAAAACTGATGTGAAGGAGGTTTCTGTCGGTACTGTATGGTTTTGCATGCGTTGTCGGCACTTTGATGCCGTGCTGCCTGGCAAAGTCCATAAGCGCGCTGCGAGAATTGAGTTTCCATTCACGCCATGGCGCAATAATTTTTATATTCGGATCTATGGCCAGATAGCTGAGTTCAAACCTTACCTGATCGTTTCCTTTCCCGGTTGCACCATGACTTACCGCATCTGCATTCTCAATTTTTGCGATCTCCATCTGTCGTTTTGCAATCAGGGGCCTGGCAAGAGATGTGCCCAGAAGATACTTTCCTTCATAAATTGCATTGGCACGGAATGCCGGAAAAACATAATCTTTTACGAAAGTTTCCTGTAAATCATCAATATAAACCTTACTTGCCCCGGTGTTTATGGCATTTTCTCTCACATGGTCGAGTTCGTCGCCCTGGCCGATGTTCGCTGAAAACGCGACAACATCACAGGCATAGGTTTCGATGAGCCACTTCAAAATGACGGATGTATCAAGACCTCCCGAATATGCCAAAACCACCTTATTCACAGAATCAATCACTACGAATCTCCTTTTACCTTAGTTCCGAAAGCAATGCAGCCCTCAGGCTAATCGTAACTGTTTGGATTTTTGGAACAAATCTGTTTTCAGAAAGCTTCAGGTCTGCTTAAATTTTTACTGGAAGCTGTTTGACCCGCCTGCCACGTAAGGCACGAGCGGGCAGTGCGGATTATGGCTCGTTATGAAAAAACCATTCCTGATTAGCTTGAATGTAATCCTGTGGGCTTAACACCAAAACCCTTATCAGAGGCTAAAACCGGTTTTTTCATTACGTGCCGTTATCTACGAGTTCTTTCAGAAAAAATTTAAGCATACCTGGAGCGATTCATTTCAAAAGGCTAAACGCTTACGGCTAATAGAACATCAAGGATCGCCTTGTGCATGTGAAGCTTGTTCTCAGACTGGTCCCAGACAACGGAATTCGGCCCTTCCAGAACGGCGTCACTAATTTCTTCACCCCTGTGTGCCGGAAGGCAGTGCATCACAATAACATTATCGGCTACATTTTTTAAAAGCCCTTCATTGACCTGAAACGGTTCAAAAACACGCTTTCTTTTATCCAGTTCACTCTCCTGCCCCATACTGGCCCAAACATCGGTATAAATTACATCGGCATTTTTTACGGCTTCCACAGGATCGGAGGTTAATACAATTTTTCCGACATTTCGCTCAATAGCCCTTTCCATGATCACCGGGTTGGGTGAATATCCTTCGGGACAGGCTAAAATAAGATCCAAACCCAGAACAGCGGCGGCATTGATCCAGGAATGCGAGACGTTATTCCCGTCTCCGATCCAGGCAATCCTGATATCTTTGTAGCCCCCTTTGTGTTCGATAATCGTCATGATATCACTCAAAACCTGGCATGGATGAAAAAGATCCGTAAGGGCATTTATGACCGGTATTGAGGCAAATTCGGCAAACTCGTCTAAAAGATCCTGGGAATAGGTTCGAATCGCCAACCCATTCAAATATCTTGAAAGCACCCTGGCAGTATCTTTAACGGGTTCGTTTCGAGCAATTTGGGTATCCTTGGCACTAATAAAAATCGGGGTCCCGCCCAGTTGCGCCATTGCCGCTTCAAAGGAAACACGGGTTCGGGTCGACGGCTTTTCGAAAATAAGGCCCAATGTTTTTCCCGCAAGGGATCTGTCGAAGATCCCGTTTTTAACCCTTTTCTTGAGCTCGGCCGCACGATCGAATAATACGTCGAAATCTTCTTTGGAAAGATCCAAAAGTGTCAAGATGTCTTTTTTCACGGTAACCCCAGTTGTTGAATATCAATTCAATATTTCATCCAGACATGCCACAAGGGCATCAATCTCATCTTTTTCAACGATCAGCGGTGGGATAAACCGCAAGATTCTCCCCTGGATGCAATTAATCAGAAACCCTTTCTCCATGCATGAGCGAACAATGGGGTCCCCTTCTATTTTCAGCTTCATTCCCAAAAGAAGACCCATTCCGCGAACATCCGCAATCGATTCATGTCTGCTTTTCAGCCATGACAGACGTTGTTTAAAATATGCGCCAATTTCCGCACAGCGGGGGATGATATTTTCTTCTAAAATCGTCTTGATAACCTGGACTGAAGCGGTGGTGACAATTGGCGTTCCACCGAAAGTTGACGCATGAGATCCCGGCCCAAATGCTTCCGCGACATCTTCTATTGCCAGCATAGCGCCGATGGGCAATCCATTGGCCAGGGCTTTTGCCAGGGTCATGATATCCGGCTCTACACCAAAATGTTCGTAAGCAAAAAGCTTGCCCGTTCGCCCTATTCCGGTCTGGATTTCATCAAAAATCAAAAGAATATCGGCTTCATCGCATATGCGTCTCACCGCTGCGAGATATTCCGGATCAGGGCAACGAACACCGCCTTCCCCCTGGATCGGCTCCAACAAAACCGCACACGTAGACGGGCCGATTTTTTTACGAAGCGCATCGATGTCGTTAAACGGTATATAATCAAAGCCTTCAAGTATCGGATCGAATCCCTTTTTGATTTTATCCTGACCGGTGGCAGAGAGGGTGGCCATTGTCCGGCCATGAAAAGACTTTTCCATCGAGATGATTCTATAGCGATGGTTTTCACCCTTGTCCTGGAAATATTTCCGGGCCAGTTTAATGGCCGCCTCGTTCGCTTCAGCCCCGCTGTTGCAGAAAAAAACCCGGTCTGCAAAACTGTTTTCCGTCAGCAAAGATGCCAGCTCTATCTGAGGTTCCGTATAATAAAGGTTTGAAACATGAAAAAGAAGATCAGCCTGTTTTGACAATGCCTTTGAAACCTCGGGATGAGCATGACCCAGATTGCATACGGCGATACCGGAGACAAAATCCGTATATCTTTTACCCTCTTTGTCCCAGAGATTACATCCTTTGCCTTTCGTGATGACAATGGGGAACCTCTTGTACGTTTTTGCGATCACCTTATCTGCTTTATTCATTATATTTATGCTCATTTTTAAGCCAATACCCTAAGTTACAGGGTTACTTCCGTTCCGATACCTTTGTCGGTAAATAGCTCCAGCAACAGGGCATGACGCTTCCTCCCATTGATAATATGCGCTTTTTCTACACCGTTTCTCAATGCCTTAAGGGCATATTCGATCTTGGGTATCATTCCTCCTGAAATGGTCTTTTCTTTCATCATCCGGTTAATTTTTTCCACATCAATAGAAGATATCAGTTCTCCGGAAGAATTGAGGACACCATCAACATCCGTCAGGAAGATAAGACGTTTTGCCGAAAGGGCTGCGGCCACACTGCCTGCAACAAGATCTGCATTGATGTTGTAAGTTTCTCCCGAATCACCTGCACCCACAGGAGCAATAATAGGAATAAAACCTTGCTGGCTCAACGTATTGATGATACCCGGATTGATCTGTGTAACCTCGCCAACCAGTCCGGGATCAATGATCTCAGGCGGCTTATTTTCATCCTCCTGGTAAACAATGTGGAGTTTTTTGGCCCGAATGAGTCCCCCGTCCTTTCCGCTCAATCCCACGGCCTTGCCGCCTTGTTGGTTGATCTGAGCCACAATATCTTTGTTGACCTTCCCGCCAAGGACCATCTCGACGACATCCATTGTCGCCTCATCTGTCAAGCGCATTCCTTTGACAAATTTGTGCTGAATACCCATCTGGTCGAGAACTTTGTTAATCTGCGGCCCGCCGCCGTGAATAACAACCGGATTCATCCCGATAAACTTCATTAGTGTAATATCGCGCGCAAAATCAGCTTTCAGCTGAGCGTCTACCATGGCATGCCCCCCGTATTTTATTACGATGGTCATGCCGTAGAAACGGCGGATATAAGGAAGCGCTTCGATCAGTATGTCGGCAACATTCGGATCCATTTTCTATCACCTTAAATAGGGTTTTGTTGTTTATCATACAGTTTTTTCATGATCAGTTGATGCAAAGGATTCGAGGGATCAAGGGGTCAGATATCATTGAATAGTAATTGGCAAACAATGAACAGCACAAGTTTAATTGCTATTATTGATTATCAATTATTTACCGTTCACAATTCACTGTTCACTATTTACATTTGCTGTTAAAGCTTTTTCACCTCGAACCCTTGAATCCTTGACTCCTTGTATCCTTGAATCCTTGAATCCTTTACAAAATATACCGGCTCAAATCCTCGTCGTCTTTAATATCCTTTAGCTTGTCTTCCACAAATGTTTTGTCAATGACCACACGCTTCTGTTCCATATCCGGTGCCTCGAAAAGAATGTCCTCCAGCAGACACTCCATGATTGTATAGAGTCTACGAGCTCCGATATTTTCGGTCATGTCGTTGACCTCTTCAGCAATTCTTGCGATTTCTTCAACGGCTTCATCTTCAAAAACCACATCCACACCTTCGGTCTTCAAAAGCGCCAGATATTGGAGAAGAAGTGCATTTTTCGGTTCGGTCAATATTCTCACAAACTCTTTTCGGCCGAGGGAGTCCAACTCTACCCTGATGGGAAACCGTCCCTGCAGTTCAGGAATCATATCCGAAGGTTTTACGGTATGAAACGCGCCTGCGGCGATAAAAAGGATGTTGTCCGTTTTAACCGGGCCGTATTTCGTCACTACCGTGCTCCCTTCAACGATGGGAAGAAGGTCTCTTTGAACGCCTTCTCTAGACACATCCGGGCCTTGGGTGCCGTTCTTTCCTGCAATCTTGTCAATCTCATCAAGGAAAATGATCCCTGATTCTTCAACTTTGTCAATAGCCTCTTTGACAACCTTGTCCATATCCACAAGGTTTTGGGCTTCTTCGGCAGCCAGCATTTCCATGGCTTCAGGAACTTTTACCTTGCGCCGTTTTGTACTTTTTGGCAGAAGATTTCCGAGCATCTCCCTGAAATTAATACCCATTTCTTCCATACCAACGTTGGAAAATATTTCAACAACAGGTATGCTCCGGTCTGAAACGTCAAGATCAACATATCGAGCGTCAAGTTTTCCGTCGCGGAGCATTTTTCGAAGTTTCTCCCTCGTGGAAGATGATGTGTCGACGTCGTTCGTCACAAGTTCAAACTTCGGCCCGCCCTCATCTTCCGGCTGAAGGGATGGTTTCATTGGGCTTTTTGGGAGTAAAAGATCAAGCATTCTCTCTTCTGCAATCTTACGCCCTTTATCCTTTACAGCTTCCTGCTCCCTTGACTTAAGCATGTTTACAGTAAGCTCTAAAAGATCTCTCACCATGGATTCAACGTCCCGGCCAACGTATCCGACTTCGGTAAATTTGGAGGCCTCGACTTTAGTGAAGGGTGAATCCGTCAGATTCGACAGTCTTCTCGCGATCTCGGTCTTTCCGACTCCCGTTGGACCGATAAGTATAATATTCTTCGGTGCAATCTCATCACGAAGATCTTCCGGCACCTGCTGTCTGCGCCAACGGTTCCGCAAAGCAATGGCAACGGAACGCTTTGCATTGTGTTGGCCGATAATATATTTATCCAGTTCTTTTACAATTTCATTGGGTTTAAGACTACTCATGGTAAGGTTCTCTATGATCACCCGAATTGATCGTGAATATAATTTGTCTCTTCGGCTTGTCCGCCTTTGGTGGGCTTACCCGCCTCCGGAGGACGTTCGCTCATTTAGGGTGTCGGTTAAGGGTCTATAATTCTTCAACAGTGATCACATCATTTGTGAACACACATATTGAACCTGCTATTTTCATTGCTTCTTTTACAATGCTGACAGCATCCATATCCGTATGTCTCATCAAAGCAGCTGCTGCGGCTTGGGCGCTGGCCCCTCCGGATCCGATCCCCATGATATCTTCGTCCGGTTCAATCACGTCGCCACTTCCGGATATAACAAGCATGTTCTTCTCATCTACGGCGATCATAATTGCTTCAAGACGCCTCAGGTATTTGTCGGTTCGCCAGTCCCGGGCCAGTTCAACCGCACTGCGTGTCAGGTTTCCATTGTAACGCTCGAGTTTTTTCTCCAGACGCTCTGAAAGATTCAAGGCATCGGCCGTAGCACCGGCAAATCCCACAATAATTTTGTCGTTGTAAATCCTCCGAACTTTTTTTGCCTTGTGCTTGATAACGACATTATTTAATGTAACCTGGCCATCGCCGGCCACAGCGATTTTGCCCTTACATCTGACAGCAAGAATTGTTGTACCATGAAATTTCATCGTCTGTTTCGTTTCCACCTCATCGTCTGGGGTGTGCTTTGTCGTAAGTTTCCATTAACCTGTCAATGCTCACGTGGGTATATCTTTGGGTTGTAGACAGACTCCTGTGGCCCAAAAGCTCCTGAAC
This sequence comes from Desulfobacterales bacterium, assembly GCA_046484425.1. Classification (GTDB taxonomy): domain Bacteria; phylum Desulfobacterota; class Desulfobacteria; order Desulfobacterales; family UBA11574; genus UBA11574. The sequence goes on from JAWOIY010000063.1 coordinate 15,213, forward strand.
CACTCTCAAATCCGCCCCGGCATCCAGCATATGGGTTGCAAATGTATGGCGCAGCGCATGGGGTGAAACAGGAATCAGGAGTCCGCATTCTTTTGCGGTTTTTCCAAGAATTCGGGCAATCGACCGGCTTGTAATGCGACCAAGGTTCTTGTTTAAAAAAAGAGGGGTATTATCGTTTTCTCCAATTCCCGCTTCGGTCTGCAATCTTTTTCGATATTCCTTTATCGCAGTCATTGCCTTTGTGCCGATGGGCACGACTCTCTCTTTGTTTCCCTTTCCAACCACACGAATTAAACACTTATTAAAATCCACATCATAGACATTCAACCCTTCGAGTTCCGAAACACGGATACCGCTGGAGTAAAGGGTTTCAAAAATTGCACTATTTCTTATGCCGGCGAGTGTATGGGTCTGTATCGAGTCGAGCAGCCTGAAAACATCGTCGACCGGAAGATATACTGGAATCATTTTTTTCTGTTTCGGCGTCAGAATCAAATCCAGGGGGTTGTCCAGTATGACGCCGTGCTTAACAAGAAACCTGAAGAAAGAACGAACAGCTGAAAGCTTTCTTGCAATGGTCACTTTTTTGTTTTTTTTGTGTAAAAACGCCAGATAACCTCTGATCATCAGGCCATTGATCCGGTCGGCCTTTACCGTCTCGGCATCTTCTTGATTCTCCTTTGACAGGTAGCTTTCACTGATGAAGGATACGAATTCCTTGAGATTGTGCGAATACGCACGGCACGTATTTGTTGAGTATCCCTTTTCATAACGCAAAGAATCGATAAAGGATCTGGTCTGTTTTTTCAAAGAGGATGAAATCATCAAAATTCAATCAAAGACCCCAGTTCTTTCCAGGTGCCGACCTCCATAAAAGGATGGCGTTCCCTGTTCCAGGGTTGTTTAAAAAGGATGGGCGTAATGCCCGCCTCCTGAAGCGGGAAACATGTCTCGAGTCTGTCTTCCACAAAATAAGAGATATTTCTGTTTGAAAGCACATCGATCTTGGCGTCAAATGAACCTGTTGCAACCACTTCTACCGAACCCAGTTCAAGGGGCAGTACGCTTTTTATCCATTCGTAAATGGGTTCTCGATTCAGCCGAGCGGTCACAAATAAAATCGGACGATGCTTTCGACCCAGCCGGGTTAGGACATGCGTGGCACCGGTTATCGGTTTTAAAGGTGCCTTATGGCTTCCGTCCATTATCCGGTTTATAATCTTTTCGATAAGAACAGGATCTATATCGATACATTCTTCCAAAGTATAACACGTGATGTCTTCGTACTTAACGCCGTGAATTTTATATTCCTGGCGTGCAATGTCAAGGAACAGCGTCATGGTGTCTGCAAAAACACCGTCAATGTCAAAGGCCAATGACGACGGATCGATCATAAACCGAGGGTTTGTCGTTAACTGACGTCTGTCCGTGTTGCTTGCCATAGGAGATGGACCGGTTATGCCGCTCTGCGTGTCTTTTTCTTTAGTCTGGCGAGACGGCGCCTATAAATATCCGCCTTTTTTTTATCATTGTTCACCACGGCGTTTTCGCGCTCAACCTTAAGGGACCTGATCTTTTTCTTAATTTCACGAACCGAGGCGTCGGACGACTTCTTAACGGTGTCGTCCTTAATTCCCCTTGCTTTTTTAATGGCGCTGATGAGCTCTGCCTTGTTCATGCCATAAACACCTGTTATTTCAGGCAATTGTTTTCCAAGCTCCCTCAATTCTTTGGCCGTCATTTTATCCAAGGGTTTCTCTTTGGCTTCCTTTTTCTTCGCACCCATGCTGTAACGTCTCCTTTTGCTAACAATGTTTAAAAAGCACAAGCGGAGGCCGCAAAACCCCCGCTGTGGATTAAATTCTAAGTGTTATGAACCCGATCAACTGCCGATTCCAAATTACTTTATCACCTGAATTCAGGTTTAATCCATGGTTTTATCATAATCATTAAAAGATCTTTATTAAACAATTTTTTTTAATGATGTCAATAAATAGATGCCCTTTATTCGCCCTTGTCCGGTATTTTCGAATCTATCCTGTCGAGAAACGGCCTGAAAAGATCCATGGGAAATGGGAGTATGGTCGTTGTATTCTGTTCGGAAGCTATCTCACGCATGGTCTGAAGATATCTTAATTGCAGGGCCATGGGGTGTCCACGAATAATCTCCGATGCCTCAGCCAGCTTGGTTGCAGCCTGGAACTCGCCTTCGGCATTGATTACCTTGGCACGTCTCTCCCGTTCCGCCTCAGCTTGTTTGGCCATAGATCGCTGCATTTCCTGGGGCAAATCAATATGCTTTAGCTCTACGGTTGCGACCTTTATCCCCCAGGGGTCCGTATGGGTATCGAGAATCTCCTGGAGTTGTGAATTGATTTTATCCCTTGCGGACAACAGTTCGTCGAGCTCAGCCTGCCCGCAGACACTTCTTAGGGTTGTCTGGGCCAGCTGGGCCATGGCATAGGTATAATCTTCCACCTCAACGATAGCTTTTATGGGATCGATGACTCTAAAATAAATAACCGCATTCACCTTTACCGACACATTGTCCCGGCTGATAACGTCCTGGGGGTCCACATCCATGGCAACCAGGCGCATGCTGACCTTTACCATTTTGTCTATGACCGGAATCAGTATGATCAACCCCGGACCTTTTGCCTTTATCACCCTGCCGAGTCTGAAGATAACACCCCGTTCATATTCGTTTAAAATGCGGATGGCCGCAGAAAGAAAAAAGATTGTCAATATAACGATTGCAATTGTCGTAAACATTGTGTTCTCCTGTATCTATTCTATGGGTTCCACTTCCAAAACAAGGTTGATAACCTTTACAACTCTGACCTTGGCCCCTTTTTCGATGGGATCTTTGGAGATTGCTTTCCACAACTCTCCATGAACAAGCACCTTGCCTTGGGTTACAATGGACTCTTTTACCATACCGATTTCTCCCACAAGACCGCTTGCACCTGTTCTGGGCTTTAAAAGGTGAGATCTGAAAACCAGGCCAGAAATTACGACAAAAAAACCGGAAACCACCATCAGTGTGGGGACAAGCACCTTCCACGAGAGTCCCATATCGGTGCCGTTGCCTTCAAACAACATAAGGGAGCCCAGCAAAAGCGACGTGATGCCTGCGACACTCAAAAGACCGTAACTTGCAATTTTCATCTCCATAATAAAAAAAACAAGCGCAAGAATGATCAGCAGAAACCCTGCATAGTTGACCGGTATGGTCTGAAATGCGAAAAAAGCCAGAATAATCGCAATCCCGCCGACCACTCCCGGAAGCACGGCACCGGGGTGTGACAGTTCAAAATAAAGACCTGCAAGCCCGATCATCATAAGGATATATGCGATATTCGGATCGCTGATGGTCTTTAAAATTTTGGTCCTCAAGTCTTCCTCGATAACAGTTCTCTTCGGGTTATCGAGTTTCAAAACCCCCTTGTTTTCGATCTTACGACCATTTATCTGGCGGATCAAATCGTCCAGGTCTTTTGCCACAACATCAATGACATTTTCCTTAAGTGCTTCGGTTTCAGTCACGGAAACACTTTCTCGAACCGCTTTTTCAGCCCATTCAGCATTTCTACCCCTTTTCTGTGCGATACTTTTTACCTGTGCAACCATATCGTTGATGACCTTTTCAGACATCTTCCCGCTGATATCTTTGCCGCCGGCCCCAACCGGATGGGCTGCGCCGATATTTGTTCCCGGTGCCATGGCTGCAATATCCGCAGCGATGGTAATCATGACGCCGGCCGAAGCAGCCCTTGCACCACTCGGCGCAACATACGACACAACCGGGACTTGGCTTGCATAGATGGCCATGACGATTTTGCGCATGGATTCAGCAAGACCGCCGGGCGTGTCGATTTCGATGATGATGCACGAAACGCCGTCGGCAGATGCTTTGTTAATCCCCTTTTCTATAAAATCAGCCACAGCAGGATTGATGGAGCCCGACACTTTGACAATATAGACCTCATTTGCTGCCGCCAAACCGCTTGGGGGAAGGCAGAACAAAAACAGCAAAAAAGCCGATATAAAAAACCGTATATTAGTCATTTTTAAAGTCTCAATAGCTCAACCCGGCCAAACCGGAACCCAAACAAAAATTTTATCACGAAAGCACGAAATTTTAAAAACACGAAAAAGAATATTTTTTTATTTCGTGCTTTCGTCCTTTCGAGTTTTCGTGATTGTTTTTAAATTTTTACCACAAAAAGCACAAAAAAGAAAAATTTCATTTCGCTACATCATCAAGGTTTAGCGCTTTCATCAACCGCTTCATATCCTCCCAGACATCTCTCTTTTTTTCCGGATTACGAAGCAAGTATGCGGGATGATATGTCGGCAACACCTTTGTTCCCATATAATCATGAAAACACCCCCTGAGTTTTGAAATCGGAGTTTTGGTTCCAAGGAGTGTCTGGGCGGCAAAAGTTCCGAGTGCACAAATCATGTCCGGTTTTACGGACGCAATCTGACGCTTCAAAAAAGGGACGCAGGTTTCTATCTCGTCCTCCATCGGATTTCTGTTTCCGGGAGGGCGGCATTTTATAATATTACAAATGTAAACCTGCCGGCGTGTATATTTTATGGCTTCGATGATCTTGGTAAGAAGCCTTCCTGCAGCACCAACAAAGGGTTCGCCGCACTGATCCTCATCATACCCCGGCCCTTCACCCACAAACATGAGCCTCGCATTGGGGTCACCGGCACCAAACACGATATTTTTTCGATCCTTCGAAAGTCTGCACCGTTTGCAGTCACCGAGGTCAATTCGAATGGACTCGAGTGTTTCGCTAAAAGTCACCGCTTTGCGCCCCCAGTTTTCGATCCTGTTAAGGCTTTCTTCTGAACAATCAAACCCCCGGCATCCGCTTTCCGCCAGAAATCCGAGGAAGGTTTTTATATCCTCGATCGTGGTGTTGAGCCCTGATTTTAATAAATGGGGATTAGATTCAAAACAAATCATAACATTTTGACGATACGATCCAAAAGGAGATTTGCGACATCATCCTTTGGCATTTGGGCAAAATTCTCTTTTGCCCCGTCTTTATAAAAGAATGTCACCGAATTTGTGTCAGCCCCGAAACCGGAATCCGGATAACCCACGATATTCCCGACAATGATATCCAGATTTTTTTCTGCCAGCTTTTTTTCTGCATGCCGTTCAAGGTGTTCTGTTTCCGCTGCAAATCCGACGAGAATCTGTTCCTTTTTATTCCTGCCGATTTCTTTTAAAATATCCTGGGTCCTTTCCAGGGACAAAACCAGTTCATTTTTTTCCTTCTTGATCTTCTGCTTAGCCTGATCCTTGGGCTTGTAATCGGAAACCGCCGCTGTTTTGATTATAATATCGGAATACGCCATATTCTCGAACACGGCATTGGACATTTCTTGGGCGGTGTTGACCCTGAGCACTGTTACATTATTGAGGTCCGGAAGGTTTGTCGGACCGGTAATCAGGGTAACCTTTCCGCCCCTTCGCTCGGCTGCCCTCGCAACCGCAAAACCCATCTTGCCCGAAGAAGGGTTGCTGATAAACCTGACAGGATCGATAGGTTCTCTGGTTGGGCCTGCGGTGACAAGTATTCTCTTATCTTCCAAGTCTTTCGGTGTAAGATAGGAAATCGTTCTGTCCAGTATGTCTTCAGGTTCAGGAAGACGACCGGGTCCTGTGGTCCCACAGGCCAGTTTCCCGGAACCCGGATCGATGACAAAATACCCGTCAGACCGGAGGATTTCCAGATTTCTTTGCACTGCATTGCTTTCAAACATATGTGTGTTCATTGAAGGGCAGAGTATCACAGGGCATGTTACCACCAGCATAAAGGTACTCAGGGCATCATCGGCTATCCCGTTGGCCAGCTTGCCGATAATATTGGCGGTCGCCGGTGCAATCACAACGGCATCCGCTTCATCAGCCCATTCAACGTGCCTTATGGATGCATCATTATTATTCTCAAACAGGCTCGTACATACGGCCTGGCGTGACAAGGCTTCAAAGGTTAACGCACCCACAAACGCCTGGGCGTATTTCGTCATTATAACCCTGACATTAGCACCTTCTTTGACAAGCAGCCTTAAAAGCTCAACGCTCTTGTACGCTGCGATACCGCCGGATACACCCAACACAATATTTTTATTGTCGATAACGCTTTTCATATTTAATCCCAGGTTAGCCGGTTCGAGGTTCAAAGTTCACGGTTCAGTAACGCTTATCATTTGTCATTCTTTGATCGTTGAGAAAGCTGAATCCTTTAATCCTTAATCCTATCTTCTATTTTCTATTTCCTCTTTTCTATTTCCTTTGAGCTTTCAGCTTTCAGCTTTGAACGGTGAACCCGAAACCGCTCAATTTAGATTACCAGGTCACCGGCTATTTTTGAGATAATTTTTAAATTTCCTGAGCTTTTGCATCCTGTTATGGGCAAGCAGAAGATCGACCCACCTGCCCAATAAGCTTTCAAGACGGTCCGAATTTTTTTCGAAACGCTTTCTCTCAACTTCAGAAAGCGCATCCATGAGATCCTGACGTCCGGGTTCACATTCCAAAAGATATTTATAGATCTCAGCGGCTTTTTCTAAATTACCCTGGTCAGCATGGACCTTTGCCATTGTCCGGGTATAAAATACATCGTCCTTAATCATTTTCTTTTTTGGCATCTCTGTTCTTTACTTTAATGATCACTTCGTCTTTACCGATGACACCCAGCTCTTTCCGGGCCACATTTTCAACATATCCGGGATCATTCTTCAGCCGCTCTATTCCACGACATAATGAAAGATTCTCCTTTATCAATTCCTCATTTTTTAAAGATAAATTTTCTTTTTTCATTTTCAGCCTGTGCAGATCCGTAAGGCCTTTTTCACCGAACACGATAAACAACAGCAGCAAAAACATTGTCATTACTGCCAATGCAAGCAATATGTTTTTATTCAAACTCACGCTCTACCCATCCCTTTTCTGGCCATGGCCAAAACCTTTTCCAGTTCCCGGCTTTTAAACATCAATGAAAGCGTACCATATAGAACGAGACCGAGGACGATGCTTCCCAACAGCCCAAAGAAAAGGGCGACCAGGGTCCCGCCATCAGGTGGAATAATGAAGCATGCCGCCGCCCAGACAGCAGCACCCATGATCCCTGAACAGATCACTGTTTTATAAACCGACGCCATTATCGTTTTCAACCCTAATATCCCGAGTTTTGTCTTTAACGCCCGGACAAGAAGTCCGAGGTTCAACATCGAGGCCAAAGACGTGGAAAGTGCAATCCCTCCATGTCCCATCGGTCCCATGAGCATTACCCCAAGGATAATGTTGGCACAAACGGAAATTAGTGCCGTCAGTACCGGTGTTTTTGTATCCTGCATTGCATAAAATGTCGAAACCACAATCCGTACGGCTGAAAAAGCCCATAATCCGATACTATAGTATAAAAGGGCGTATGCAGTCAAATGGGTAGTTTCTGCATCAAAAGCGCCCCTTTTGAATAACAATGCGACAATCGGTTCCCTTAAGACGATCAGGCCGACCATTGAAGGTATGGTAATGAAAAATATCAGTTTCATTGCATATGAAAAGGTATCCCGAACCGCCTGAAAGTCCTTTTTCGTTGCCTGCCTGGAGATACTCGGCAGAACGGCTGTGGCTGTTGCGATGGCAAATATTCCGAGGGGAAACTGAACCATGCGGTCGGCATAATATAGATACGAAACGCTCCCCTCGGGAAGCAGTGAGGCAAGAAGCGTCCCCACCAGGATATTGATTTGATAGACAGCAGCGCCGAATATGGTGGGGAACATAAGCAGGCCGATTTTCTTGAGACCGGGATGGAAAAAATTTGCTTTGTGCCAAAAGTAGAACCCTTTTTTGATCAAAAACGGCACTTGAAGCGCAAGCTGCAAAATACCGCCGATGACCACACCGAAGGCCAGGCCGGTTACAGGGTTTGCCATATGCGGCGAAATTAAAAAAACCGAACATATGATGGAAATGTTCAAAAAAACAGGCGCAAGGGCCGGTGCAGTAAAATGACCGAGAACATTAAGGACCCCCATGGAAAGTGCAACCATTCCGATAAAGAAAATATACGGGAACATAATCCGCGTCAGAAAAATGGTGATCGACAATTTTTCGGGTGAATCGGTAAAACCGGGCGCAATGATCCGTACGATCAGCGGAGACAATAAAATACCTGCAATTGCAACGACAACAAGCAATACCGAAAGCAGCCTTACGGCGGACCTTGCCATTTCAAAGGCTTCGTCTCTCCCCTTGTTTGTGAGCGTTTCCGTAAAAACAGGAATAAATGCAATGCTTAAAGAACCCTCGGCAAAAAGCCGTCTTAAAAGATTTGGGATTCTAAAGGCTACAAAAAATGCATCCGAATTGAGACCTGCACCAAAAAACCAGGCAATGACGACATCTCTAATAAAGCCCAAAATACGGCTTAATAACGTTGCCGATCCAACAACACCCGCGGCCTTTGTTACGCGTTCATTTTCATTATCGTCTTGTTTTTTGAAAGGGTCCATGGCTCGCAATAAAAATTTCTTGACATATTATCCATAACTTTATAATTTAATTTTTTTCAACACCATAATGAAAGGAGTATATAGACATTGGCCAATCATAAATCTGCACTTAAACGCACACGCCAGAATGAGATAAAGCGTTTACGCAATAAATCCGTAAAAACAAAGGTAAAAAATATCGTCAAAGAGGTGCGGCTTGCTGTGAGTGAAAATTCGAAAGACGCGGCTTTGAAAAAACTCGATACGGCAAAATCTAAAATTGATAACGCAGCCAAAAAAGGGGTGATTCACAAAAAGACAGCATCTCGCAAAATTTCCCGCCTCTCAAAACTTATAAACACCATCTCCGTATAACCGGCAAAAAGCGCATCGTACACCATGAAAGCTATGGCAAACATGTTCCGTGCGATGCGCTTAAACATTTAAGCTTTTCAAAAATTTTCCGTCATACGATTGTGGATTTTTTCTGCCAGTCTTTTCGAAAGGGTTTCGAGAGCCCGGCGCTTGTTCATCTCGGTAGCCTGTTTGTCCGTCGACACATTATATTCCTGGAATTCAGAAATGCTTGATGCGGACCATATTACCCCATCATCCGGACCTGTTAACTTTAAATTGACGGTAATTTCGACCCGCCTTGCGAGCGGGCTTTGCTGGCTTTGACGTGAAATTGTCGTGATGCGCTCGGATTCAATAATTCCGGCAAGAACTGCATCTGCCGCTTCGCTGTTCTTTTTTATGGTTCTCCCCTTCCGGGTAAACTCATATATCAGATCATTTGTAACCTTATACTCCAATCCGGTCTCTGTGGTACGGTTCTTAAGAATTTCTATGGCAATCGTCTGTACTCCTCCAGGAAGATTTCCGCCGCCTGAAAACCGATATCCGCAAGCCGAAAAAAACAACCCGACAAAAATGAGTGACCAGATATATTTTTTTCGATAAACGAAGGCTGTTTTAGCTGTAATATCCATCCATTAAACCACAATATTAACAAGTTTCTTTTTGACCACAATAATTTTTTTAACGGGCTTGCCGTCAATGAATTTTTGGACCCTCTCGTCTGAGAGCGCCATTTCTTTTACGGTATTATCATCCGCATCCGCATCAATGTGGAACCGGCTTCTGAGCTTGCCGTTGACCTGCACCACGATCAAGAGTTCATCTTTGACCAGTGCGTCTTTCCTGTACGTCGGCCATGACGCCAGCAGGATGCTGGTGTCAAATCCCAGTGCCTCCCAAAGCTCTTCGGCAAAATGAGGAACAATGGGCGATAAAAGGAGTGCAACGGATTCCACGGCAAGCCGCATGACCTCGACGTTTTGCACGTTCTTTTCATCAGGATCGATCCCGTACATGGTGTTGACGAGTTCCATGACTGCACTGATAGCGGTATTAAAGTGAAATCGGTCTTCAATATCTGTTGTCACCTTTTTTATGCTTGCATGGGTCTTTTCGAATAGACCCCGTAAGCTGCCCCACAGTTCATCGGGACTCCCGTTAAAAGGCCTGGCATCATGAATCGAATCCATCCTGTTCAAAGCCAGGCGCCAGACACGGTTTAAAAAGCGATATCCGCCCTCAACCCCCTGTTCACTCCATTCCAGATCTCTTTCAGGCGGGGCTGCAAAAAGACAGAAGAGCCTGGTTGTGTCCGCTCCGTATTTTTCCAGCAGAATATTCGGATCGATGACGTTCTTTTTCGATTTGGACATCTTTTCAACCCGCCCGATCGTCGTATCTTGGCCGCATTTTTTACAACGCCGGTCCGTATCGGTTCCTTCCACGTCTTCCGGTAGAAGAAAACCGTGTTCGGGGCATGAGACGGTCTCTTTACAGACCATTCCCTGGGTCAGGAGCCGTGTAAAAGGCTCCCTATAATTGACAAGCCCAAAGTCTTTGAGCACGCGGGTGTAATACCTGGAATACAGCAGATGCAAAATTGCGTGTTCAACGCCGCCGATATACTGATCCACAGGCATCCAGTAATCCACGGCTTTGCGGTCAAACATCGCCGTTTTACAGTTCGGGCTGCAATACCTTTCATAATACCAGGAAGATTCCACGAAGGTATCCATTGTATCGGTTTCCCTTCCGGCCTCGGAACTGCCACAGGCCGGACAGGTGGTTTTCGCAAAATATTCGAGGGTCGGCAACGGAGATTTGCCGTCCTCGAGTAGATCGGTATCCTCCGGAAGCACAATGGGGAGATCCGTTTCAGGTACCGGAACGATGCCGCATTTTTTACAATGAATGATGGGTATCGGGGCGCCCCAGTATCGCTGCCTTGAAATTCCCCAGTCTCTCAGCCTGTAACTTGTGGTTTTCTTTCCGAGGTCATTTTTCTCCAGATAGGAAGCGATCGCGTCAAGTGCATCAACATTATCCATGCCGTCAAACTGGCCGGAATTCATCATAATCCCTTCACCGGCGCAGGCTTCGGTCATTGTGGCGGGATCGAGATCGGTATCATAAGGTTTTACAACCACAACGATATCGAGCCCGTACTTGCGAGCAAATTCGAAATCCCGCTGATCATGCGCTGGAACAGACATAACGGCCCCGGTACCGTATTCCATCAGCGCAAAATTGGCCGTATAGATCGGCATGCGAATACCGCTTAAAGGGTTAACACAGTATGCCCCTGTAAAAACCCCCTCTTTTTCGTAACTTTCCAAGGCCTTGACCGATCGATCCTGCATGGATATGCGGTCGACAAACTCGGAGACTTCCTTTTCCCGGGAAGTCCCTTTGGACAGTTTGACCACCAGCGGATGTTCCGGCGCAAGGCACATGAACGTCGCCCCGAATACGGTATCCTGCCGTGTTGTAAAAACCGGTATCTTTTCATCCGCATTTTCTATGGGAAACCGAATTTCCGCACCGATACTCTTTCCGATCCAGTTCTTCTGCATCGTGATAACCTTGTCCGGCCACCCGGGAAGTTTCTCACAATGCGACAAGAGGTCTTCAGCATAATCGGTGATACGGAAAAACCATTGCCAGAGCTTCTTCTGTCGCACCTGCTGCCCGCATCTCCAGCACAGGCCGGCTTCCACCTGCTCGTTGGCGAGTACGGTCTGGCAGTGCTCACACCAGTTCACAAAGGATTCTTTGCGGTAGGTCATCCCCTTTTCATACATTTTTAAAAAAAGCCACTGTTCCCAATGATAATATTCAGGGCGGCAGGTCGCGATTTCCCGATCCCAATCGTAGGAAAAACCGAGGCGCTTCAACTGAGATCGCATGGCATCTATATTTGCATAAGTCCACTTGGCCGGGTGGCTTTTATTGGCGATGGCGGCGTTTTCCGCCGGCATGCCGAATGCATCCCACCCCATCGGATGAAGGACATTGAATCCCTGCATTCTTTTATACCTCGCAACAACATCCCCGATGGTATAATTCCTCACATGTCCCATGTGGATATTGCCTGAAGGATAAGGAAACATCTCCAGCAGATAATACTTCTCCTTTTTCGGATCCTCCTCGACTTTAAAAAGCCTTTCCTTTTTCCAGAAATTCTGCCATTTGGCTTCTATTGTCTTTGGTTCGTATCGTTCATCCATTTTTTTCTTTTTTTACCTCAATTTGGCGTTTGTGTTCAAACACTGACATTTCATGCCATAACACCATACAAATAGCAAGTCATAAGAAATCGTTTGACTTGTAGATGACAATTTCATATGCATTAAAAGAGCAAGTGCTTAAGATTAAAGCCTGTTTTTTGTTTATAAACAACCCGTTGCCCCTGATCGGCACAACTCAATATCCATAAAAAGGTTTCTATCTCATGAGCAGCAATATTCTTATCAATGCCATAGATCCCGAGGAATGCAGGATTGCAATAGTCAAAGACATCAGGCTCGAAGAATTTCATATTGAAAGTTCCGGAAGAGAAAGCATCCATGGCAACATTTACAAAGCGGTCATCTCCCGTATCGAGCCAAGCCTGCAAGCCGCATTTGTAGATTTTGGCGCGGAACGTCACGGTTTTTTACAAAAAAATGAAATCCACAGCGACTATTTTCAAGACAACCTCTCAAAGGACAGGTCCTTATCAAAATTGGTCAAACGCGGCCAGGAACTTCTGGTACAGATTGTAAAAGATCCTTTCATGAAAAAGGGCGCCATGCTGACCACATATATATCTCTGCCGGGTCGATATATTGTGCTGATGCCGGGGAGCGACAGCCGGGGAGTTTCTCGCAAAATAGAAGATGAAGCAGAGCGCAAGCGCTTAAAAAATCTTGTCAGCAATCTGAAGTTGCCGGAAGGTTTCGGCATCATTGTCCGTACCGCAGGTATTCTCTGTAACAAAACACACCTGTCAAAAGATTTAAATTATCTTTTACGCCTCTGGAAAAACATTAAAAAAAATGTCCGGGATATAAAAGCGCCCGTACTGCTTTATAAAGAGCAGAATCTTGCCCTAAGATCCATACGGGATTATTTCACGCCCGATGTCACCGAAATCCTCATTGATGACGAAGCCGTATACCATGAGATTAGGGATTTTGTTAAAATCATATCTCCGAAACATAAAAAAATCGTCAAACATTACAAAGGGGACAAACCGATATTCACCAAATTCCAGCTCGAAGACCAAATTTCTTCGATTTACGCCAGTCGCGTAAAACTGAAATCCGGCGGCACGATCGTCATCGCACAGACCGAAGCGCTTGTTTCCATTGACGTCAATTCAGGCAAGGCGACCCAAAAAAAATCCATCGAACAGACAGCGCTTCAGACCAATATTGAAGCAGCCGAGGAAATTGCACGTCAGTTGAGGCTCAGAGACTTGGGCGGCCTTATTGTCATAGATTTCATCGACATGAAAGATGCCAAACACAAATCAGAAGTTGAAAGGGCCGTAAAAAATTATCTAGGACATGATAAGGCCAAAACAAATATCGGCAAAATCTCAAAATTCGGCTTGATGGAGATGTCCAGACAGCGAATTCGGCCCTCTATTGAGTCCAGCAGCTTCGAGCCCTGCGATCATTGTAATGGAAAAGGAATGGTCCCCTCCACTGAAATGCTGGCCCTTGACTTTCTCCGCCAGCTCCGCCTTAAAACATTAAAAGCTGAAATTTCAAGCGTCAAAGGAATCGTCCCCCACAATGTTGCAGATTATCTTTTAAATAAAAAACGCAAGGAAATTATTGATCTGGAAATTCGGCGAGGTCTTTCCATCACCATTGAAGGGGACGCCACAGTCACTCCGGGAATGAGCCGGATCGATTGTCACAATTAAAAGGAAAGGGGCAAGCGGAATGGATCATCTTTTTTAAAAGCGTGTACGGTTTGAAATAAAACATGAACCATGTAGCGATGTTATAAACAAAAACATTCCGATCCCCTCAACAAATCGGGAGACGAACAAAAAGGAAATACGATGCCAAAAAAACCGATTAAAACATCAAATAAAGTCATCGGAATTATCATGATCTTCGTGGTGATGATCGGCGCATATTCGGGCTTCAGATATTTTTCAAAACATGGGATGACGCCCGGCACTCAAAAGGCGCCTGAAAATATACAGGTCCCTTCGACCACCGCCCCCATGATCGATTACGACAAACTTGAAGAAAACAAAGAACTCAAAGCATTGATGGAAGAACGAAAAGCGAAATACGGTATGGAGAAGGGCGTTGATATCATTGCTAAATCAGATGAATCCTTTAAGGTCGGCGATTCCACGGTATCCATGCAGGAAATTTTGGACAAGATTCGTTTGAAAAGTGGCGATATCGTCGAAAAAGACCTTAAATCGCAGAATGGGACCTCAAAAGAAAAAGTTGAATCCTTTGGAATTCACGTGGTTCAACCGGGAGAAAATATCTGGAATATCCATTATACGTTTCTGAAAGACTATTTTGAACATAAGGGCGTCCAGCTCTCTCCCATTTCGGATGAACCCATTAAGGAAGGACACAGTTCGGGTGTCGGCAAAATTCTTAAGTTCTCGGAACATACGGTAAACATATACAATATAATAGAACACAAACTGGATATTGACCTTGACTTAATCTTTCCCTTGACCAAAGTGGTCGTCTATAATATGGATCAAATTTTTGCATTTCTGGATCTCATCGACTATGAACATGTAAACCGCATTCAGTTTGACGGCGAGACGCTCTGGATGCCGTCAAAGTAAAGAACTGTTTGACCTGAGAAAAAAATTACAGTATATCAGCCCCGTTTTCACCATTTATTGGTATGGCGGATGGACGATTAACCCAATAATGACCACAGGTAAGGAGGTTTTATCTTGATAAATATTGCTTATGCAATGGGCCAGAGTGGATCAGGGACAGGGCAAGGGGCAGGCGGATTTGCATCACTTATCCCGATTGTCCTGATGTTCGTTATATTCTATTTTTTGCTTATCCGACCCCAGCAAAAGAAGGCCAAGGACCATCAGAAGATGATCAGTCAGCTTAAAAAGGGGGACCGCATTGTAACCAGTGGCGGGCTGCACGGTCGAATTACCGGGGTCAGCGATACAACAATGACTGTGGAAATTGCAGACAGGGTCCGTGTGAAAATTGCTCGTGGAAACATTTCCCAGGTGCTGCAATCTTCACCTCAGTCCCAGGACGCCAAAAAAAGCAAGGCTGATTCGAATTCCTCGACATAATGTTAAATCAGGCCTTCAAAGCACAACGGTGGAGACGGATCATCTCACCCCAGGCAGACATTTCCGAATCCATTTATTCAAAAGACGAACTTGGGTGAATGGAAACAACTTTTGATGGATTGAAAGGAAAGGATCATTGAGGAATCTTTCTTGGCGAGCTCTGGCAGTTTTCGGGGTTCTTGTTGTTGCGATTATTTATGTTCTTCCCACATTGAACCCATCCTTTTGGCCGCATAAAAAAATAAATCTGGGCCTCGATCTTCAGGGCGGTATGCATCTGGTCCTTGAAGTCGATACGGATAAAGCCGTGGAAAGCACAATTGAGCGTTTAAATCAGGAACTCCGAAGCACTTTAAGGAATGAGCGTATTCGATATATTTCTTTGAATCGTATAGGAGGAAACCGGATATCGATCAAATTGAAAGGACAAGAGAATATTGATGGATTCGAAAAAATTCTCGACAAGGAATATAAAAATCTTCGTTTGCTTTCGAGATCAATGGATGATGATATCCTAACCATGGAGATCGATCTACCGGACAGCGATGCGGATCAAATCAAAAAAATGGCAACCGAACAGGCCCTTGAAACCATTAGAAACCGAATCGACCAGTTCGGGGTCAGCGAACCCGATATCCGGAGCCAGGGTGAAAAACGGATACTCGTCCAGCTTCCGGGTATAAAAGATACCGGGAGGGCCAAGGCACTCATCGGTAAAACCGCTCTCCTGGAATTTAAACTTCTCGATGAAACCCATGACCTGAATGAAGCCCTTAACGGAAACATCCCCCCGGAAAGCGAGGTTCTTTACGGGATTAATGAAGACCCCGCAACCCAGCGTGTTATCAAAACCCCTTATCTTATAAAGAAAAGAACCCTTTTGACCGGCGCCAACCTAACCAACGCACGGGTCGAGATTGACTCTCAGTATAACGAGCCTTATGTTTCCATTGATTTCGATAAAAAAGGCGGCAGGGATTTTGAAAGAATCACCGAAGCCAATGTCAAAAAACGCCTGGCCATTGTGCTGGACAACAAGGTCTATTCCGCGCCGGTTATTCAGGAAAAAATCTCCGGCGGCAAGGCCCGTATTACCGGGCACTTTACCATGGAAGAAGCACGGGATCTTGCCATTGCCTTGCGAGCCGGCGCCCTTCCGGCTCCTGTTCGAATCCTCGAAGAAAGAACCGTCGGCCCGTCTTTGGGAACCGATTCCATTCGAAAAGGGCTCATTTCCATGTGTGTCGGCGGTCTCCTCGTCGTCCTGTTCATGATTGTATATTACCGGGGCGCGGGGCTCATTGCAGACCTTGCATTGATTCTGAACATCCTCCTGATTGCCGGGGCTCTGGCCGGATTTCAGGCAACCCTGACACTCCCGGGTATTGCAGGAATCATCCTCACCATCGGTATGGCTGTGGATGCCAATGTTCTCATATTCGAACGTATCCGGGAAGAAATACACATCGGCAAGACACCGCGTGCGGCCGTGGAAGCAGGCTACGAAAGAGCGACCCTTACCATCCTCGATGCGAATGTGACAACACTGATCGCGGCGCTGGTCCTTTTCCAGTTCGGAACGGGTCCTGTCAAAGGATTTGCCGTAACACTCAGCCTGGGAGTGATCTCCAGCCTGTTTACGGCACTCATTTTGACCCGAATGGTATTTGACTACTATTTAACAAAACGCAAGATAAAACAGCTAAGCATTTAGTCAGGGGTCATACATGCAGTTCATAAAACCCGGCATCAACATCAATTTTGTGGGTAAAAGAAAAATCGCTTTTGCCCTGTCTCTGGCGATGATTCTCATCAGCATCGCTTCGCTTCTGATTCACAAAGGACCCAGATACGGCATCGATTTTGCCGGTGGAACCCTGATACAGGTTAAATTCAATGGTCCGACAAGCATAATTAAAATCAAATCCGGTCTTGCCGCCTTAGACCTGGAAGGGTCTTCGGTCCAGGAATTTGGCGAAACAGACGAAAATGAATACCTTATCCGGACCGACAGATCCATCATGACCTCAGAGGAATTTTCCCTCAAAGTACAACAGGTCCTGGAATCCTCAACCGGAAGCGGCGCAACCGTTCGTCGTGTCGAGATGGTCGGCCCCCAGGTGGGTAAGGATTTGCGGGAAAAAGCCCTGTTTGCCATGTTTTTCGCACTACTCTTTATCGCCATATACATATCCGGCCGTTTTGAACTCAAGTGGGTTTTAAGCGGTGTCATTGCCGCCGTTTTGATGGGAGCGGTATATCTTCTCTCTATCTTCAATGTCAGTGTTCCTTATCTTATAGCGGCTGCACTACTTGTCACCCTTTTACTCTTCTGGTTTCTTGAGTTGAAGTACGCCATGGGCGCCATTGTGGCGCTAATCCATGATATCACCATTACGGTCGGCATATTTTCCATGTTTAACAAGGAGTTTACACTTCCGATCATCGCCGCCCTTCTCACGATCATCGGATATTCTCTCAATGATACCATTATTGTTTTTGACAGAATCCGGGAAAATCAGAAGAAATATCTTAAAAATCCTTTGGAAGTCATTGTGAACAAAAGCGTAAATGAAACCCTGAGCCGGACAATACTTACCTCTGGGACAACCCTTGTTGTGGTTCTGACCCTGTTTGTTCTGGGAGGGGGAATTATCCATGATTTTGCATTTGCCATGATGGTTGGCATCTTCGTCGGGACATACTCCTCGATTTACGTTGCAAGTCCCATACTTCTTGCCTGGCAGGTTCGTGGAAGAAAATAATCAGTGGATGATATTCTACCATGGTTTATCCTGAAAAGTGTTCCCGGGATCGGGAATCTTCTATTCAAGCGTCTCATAGATCGTTTCAATTCACCCGAGCGTATTTTTGAGGCGACCCGAGAAGATCTTCAAGAGGTCGACGGTATAACCCCTCGTCTTATCACTTCAATAAAACAGCATAAAATAAGTGATTCGGTCAAAAAGGATCTCGACCTTGTCGTGCAGAAAGGATATAAAATTGTCACCATGACAGATACCGGTTATCCGCCCCTTTTACGTCAGATTCCCGATCCGCCGCCCTTCTTGTATGTTTTCGGCCACCTGAAGGGTTCGGTTCGGAATATCGCAGTTGTCGGCTCCAGAAACGCGACCCGTTATGGCGTCTCGACAACCCACCGGCTGTGTTCCGACCTGGTGAAATTTAACATGACGATTGCCAGCGGCATGGCTGCAGGCATCGATTCGGCTGCACACGAAGGGGCGCTCATGGGCAACGGAGAGACCATTGCCGTTCTTGGTAGCGGTCTTGAAAGGATCTATCCGGAACAGAACCGAAATCTCTTTTATCAAATTGCCGAAAACGGCGCGGTTATTTCGGAGCTCCCTTTAACGGCAGAGCCGGATGCATACAATTTCCCCAGGCGTAACAGAATTATCAGCGGTATTTCTCTGGGCACGGTGGTCGTTGAAGCAACAAAACGAAGCGGATCATTGATAACGGCACGCCTTGCCGCCGAACAGAACAGGGAAGTATTCGCGGTTCCCGGAAGTATCCAGTCGTTCAAAAGCACCGGGACGCACACCCTGATTAAACAAGGCGCCAAACTCGTGGAGCACGCTCATGATATCATGGAAGAGCTTTCACATATGATAAATACTACTATCGAAAAAGACAAACCCGCCGATAATAAAATGGAGAGGATAGCGAAATTGTCATCCGATGAGGCACTGGTGTTTAAAGCGCTCGGGCCGTATCCTGTCCATATTGATGATATTGCAAGAAAGCTTTCCATTGAAGCTGGCAGGCTTTCGGGCATTTTGTTGAACCTTGAACTCAAAGGTATTGCACAGCAATCTCCGGGAAAATTTTTTACCATTGCGTAACAGAAAATGAATGCATAATTATAAATAAGGAACAAATCGGATTATTCCTAACAAGTTAGCGTTTTTTAAGGTCTTGGATAGTGAGGTAATACTGTGACTAAACCCCTTGTCGTTGTGGAATCCCCAACAAAGGTAAGAACCCTAAAAAAATATCTCGGAAAAGAATACAATATTGCCGCTACCGTTGGTCATATAAAAGACCTTCCGGCAAAAGAAATTGGAATCGATATCGAAAAAGGCTTCAAACCAAAATACACCAATATCCCCGGTAAACAAAAGGTGATAAAAAATTTACGGCAGGCTGCCGGGGATTCAAAAGATATTTACCTTGCTCCTGACCCGGACAGAGAGGGCGAAGCCATTGCATGGCACACGGCTGATATCCTTAAAAAGGAGGGAAGAATATTTCACAGAGTGCTCTTTCATGAGCTCACGAAAAATGCCATCCATGATGCGATGCGCTCACCCGCAAATCTCAACCAAAACAAATTCGAAGCGCAGCAGGCAAGAAGGATCCTGGACAGACTTGTGGGATATCAAATATCTCCTTTGTTATGGCGTAAAGTAAAAGGCGGCCTCAGTGCCGGGCGTGTCCAGTCTGTTACGGTAAGAATCATCTGTGAAAGAGAGCGGGCCATTCAGGCCTTCGAATCTGAAGAATACTGGTCGATTACCGCCCATCTCGAAGGCATTACTCCTCCCCCGTTCACGGCAAAGCTGGTGAAACATAAAGGAAAACAAATAAAAATCCCGGATGAAAAGACATCAACGGCCATTATCGACGAATTATCCGAAGAAAAATTTATCATCGATAATGTTCAGAAAAAAACGGTAAAAAGAAATCCGTTACCTCCGTTTATCACCAGCAAACTGCAACAGGAAGCCATCCGAAAGCTCCGATTTTCCGCAAAAAAAACCATGCTTGTGGCACAGCAGCTTTATGAAGGCATAGAACTCAGCCCCGGTGAACCTGTAGGACTTATCACTTACATGCGTACGGACTCCACCCGCATCTCCAACGAGGCTGCATTAGAAGCCATTCAACTCGTTCGAGAAAAATTTGGAGACGAATATGCACCCCAAAAACCGAATTTTTTCAAAAACCAAAAAAAAGTCCAAGATGCCCATGAAGCCATACGCCCCACATCGGTCTTTAATACTCCGGAAAAAATAAAGCCCTTTCTCTCAAAAGATCAGTTTGCCTTGTATGAACTTATCTGGAAACGCTTTGTTGCTTCGCAGATGATGCATGCCCTGTTGAATAAGATCTCCATATCGATTCGTGCAGGTTCATATATCTTTACCGCGAGCGGTTCATCGGTTGCGTTTCCCGGATTTATGGCGCTGTATATGTCCGTCGATGAGCAGATTGAAAGTGAAAGCATGAAGAAAAAAGATGATCTTCCCGAACTCACCGAGGGCATGGTTTTAAAACTCAACCAATTGGAACCGAAGCAGCATTTTACCATGCCTCCACCGAGATTTTCCGAGGCGTCTTTGGTGAAAGAACTCGAAGAAAACGGCATCGGCCGTCCCAGTACCTATGCCGCCATCCTGTCTACAATCCGGGAAAAAGGGTATGTGGATCTTCTAAAAGGATATTTCAAGCCGAACGAACTGGGATTTATTGTTAATGATCTTCTGGTGGAGAGTTTCCCTGACGTCTTCGATGTCGAATTTACCGCGAAGATGGAAGATGACTTAGACCGCATAGAAACCGCAGAGGTGGATTATCTGCAAATTTTATCGCAATTTTACGGCCCGTTTAAAAAGGAACTGGATGCCGCTTCAAAAGGAATGCTCAGCATAAAGGGCATCGGTTTTCCAACAGACCTCATCTGTCCCCAATGTAATTCCCGCTTGCATATCAAGGTCGGTAAAAACGGACATTTTCTGGCATGCAGCAAATACCCAAAGTGTACCTTCACCCGGAACTACACCCGGGATGAAAAAGGTGTTGTTCATCCCGTTGAACCCTCTTCTGACCAAACTTCGGACAGGATATGTGATAAATGCGGCAAACCCATGCTGATTAAAGAGGGAAAATACGGTACATTCTATGCCTGCTCAGGATATCCGTCGTGTAAAAACACCCAGTCCGCAAACGCAAACAACGGCGGTGAAAAAACCGGCGTAGTTTGTCCTGAGCCAAACTGTAACGGAGAGCTTGTTCAACGATCCTCCAAACGGGGAAAGATCTTTTACGGGTGCAGTCGCTATCCGGATTGTGCCTTTGCAACCTGGGACAAACCCGTGGCAAAAGAATGTCCCGAGTGCGGCGCCAAGTTTCTGCTGGAAAAAACAACGAAAAAACAGGGAACTTTTCTCGCCTGTCATACCAAGGAATGCGGGTTCAAACTTTCAATATCCTAAACTGATCGGTTCCAGGTTCAACCTGGGTTTATCATAAACGATTCTCAACAAATTTTTTAAAATCATCAGATGCCAGGCTCTGCCACAATGTCTCTTCCTCATGGGGCTCCAAGCAGATGGTGGGAGTCAACCCGTTCTTACTCATCACCTGAAAAAGACCGATAAAGTCCACATTTCCCGTCCCGATTGCCTGATGGGTATCTTCAGCCCCGTCGTTGTCATGTAGGTGAAGTTCCATTATTTTTTCACCAAGTGCTTGGATCCATTCCTTGATTGGACTTTTTCCGAAAACATTATGGTGCCCCACATCAAAGCAGGACCCAAAATTATCGGATGGGATCGCATCGAAAAGGGCGGAGTGCACCCTGGGGCTGTTCTCATAAACATTTTCCAGCAAGAGTTTAAAACCAAACCGCTCTGCAAGATGGACATGGGGTTCCCATGTCTCAACACTATTGGAAAGCCATTCTTCCCAATTTTTTCTATAGTAACAAGGATCATAACCGGAATGACACACAACATTGGCAGGTTCGAAAATAGGAATAATCTCAAAAAAACGTTCCAACCTTTTTCGCGTTGCCGCCAACAGCATTGCGTCGAGCCCTCCCGGAACCAGATCCATAAAAGGACCGTGCAATGTTATGCTTCGATCATTTGTCTTTAAAATGTCAGCAAGTTCTCTAAACGCTTTGTCCGATGTCATATCCAAAGCGTCAGCGTCAAATCCGATTTCAGGATTTATGCTGTATTCTAAGATTAAAGGAAGGTACTCGCCTTCAAGCCTTTTGAAGGGAACGTTTACCTGTACTTTTGCGAGCAATCTTATTATATTTTTTTGTTCTTCCATCATTTTTATTAGTTCGGTTCACCCTGAAGAATTATGAAAATGGCAACACCCCACAATACCATGCCAATAACAATGCTGACCGATACCGCGGCGCTGCCGAGATCTTTCGCACGCTTGGCAAGCTCATGATATTCTGGAGACGCAATATCTACAACCGACTCAATTGCCGAATT
This sequence comes from Desulfobacterales bacterium, assembly GCA_046484425.1. Classification (GTDB taxonomy): domain Bacteria; phylum Desulfobacterota; class Desulfobacteria; order Desulfobacterales; family UBA11574; genus UBA11574. Next base: position 37,662 of record JAWOIY010000063.1, read on the forward strand.
CAACAGCTCTACGACAAGTACTGACGTCGTTGCAAAAAAGAGCAGCCCCTTCCAAAAAAGAGATAGCGGCAAAAATAGGAGAACAACCAAAAGAACGATTGCAATACATACCTCTTGACGAAATGCTGCTTCATTAGAAATTGCGAACCGTAGACCATTCAAAGAATAAAAGAACGCGGCCCAAATTTTAGCAATGCCGGTTTTTGTCGTTAGTTTGGGATTCATTTTTTAAAGATCCATTACGGAAGCGAGATGAACTGCACCCCCGACTTGGGGAATATGAAGATGCATCCCTATCTCCTGTACCATTAACTTTTCCAAATCACTGAACGCAACAACCTAAGGGGCTTCATTCTTGCCAATTTTTTGATTCAATGTGAAGAATGAAGACCTGACACGTTGTTTTCCCTTTTTATTTTTTTCTTTGGTCTTTTAAATAAATTGCCTTTGAGGGTCCATCGCCAACAGCTCTTTCTTGAATTTGGAATAGATTTGTTGCTGATGCAAGTTCCCCCAACTTTTTGTAACCATAGTTTCGCGGATCAAACTCCGGGGCCTGCTTTGCAATGTTACTGCCCACGGATGCAAGATGAGCCCAGCCGGAATCGTCCGAAGATGCCTCAACAGCGTGTCTTAATAAATCAACGAGTTTCGTGTCTTTCTTAAGTTCACTGGTTGTCTTGCGTTTTATTTTCTCACTATAATCATCTTTGGAGCGCAGCACTTCAGTGAAAATAAACTTATCACACGCAGAAACGAATGCCTTAGGGGTTTTTCTTTCTCCGAATCCATATACAAAAAGACCGGCTTCCCTTATCCTTGACGCTAACTTAGTGAAATCACTATCGCTGGATACGATGCAAAAACCATCAAATTTGCCCGTGTAAAGTAAATCCATTGCGTCAATTATCAATGCACTGTCGGTTGCATTTTTACCTGAAGTATACCCAAATTGCTGTATTGGCTGTATTGAATACTGTAGAAGAACTTCTTTCCACCCTTTAAGGCCTGACAGCGTCCAGTCACCATAGATCCTTTTTACATTAGCTGTCCCATACTTTGCGACTTCCGATAGTAGCCCGTCAACAATAGAAGGCTGCGCATTGTCTGCATCTATTAATACAGCCAGTTTTTCGATTTTTCCATCTGACATATTTTGCCCTTTATGGTTCTAACGATTTTTTAGAATAAATGACGCTTTCCCGTCCTAAGGGGCGGGGCTGCGGGAAGCAGGCCGGTCAAAAACGTAACACGTCTTTTGCCAAAATAGCAAACAAACTCTAAAAATCAAAAAAAATCGCTCTAAAAATTCGATCAATTGAACCGTTTAATGACACCGGCCTGTTATTTACATCAAATAATAAGTAAGATTCTCTGATATTTTAGTGGAAACTTATATTTTTAGGGCGTCACTCTGTCATCTCCACGCCCGGGATCATTTGCACAAAAAGCCGACCCGAGCTTAACCGGGATAATTCGCCGTTCAATGTCAGACCAAATTTTTCGCTTTATCATCCGCAAATCATATTCGGTCTGCAGGTTCAGCCAAAACTGAGCTTCAACACCAAAGTAGCGCTGCAATCTCAATGCGGTATCGGCTGTGATGGATCTTTTCCCGTTGACAATCTCACTGATTCGGTTGGGAGGAACAGAAAGGTCACGGTTCATGCCATGGTTATCCGTTCCTCGGTAAAATTATGCAGCCTCTATTCGCTTTAATTTACTGATATCAAGGGATTGTTCTGTTTTCCATAAATCGAACTGAAGCTGCAATCGAAGCCACCCTTCGGGTGTTCGCCCGAAAACCTTTGACAGCCTTAAGGCCATCTCAGGACTAATTCCTGCTCTGCCGTTCAAGAGGGTCGAAAGGGTCTTTCGAGCAACACCAAGAGCTTCGGCTGTCTCGGTTACTGTTAAATCCAATGGCTCAATACAAAACTCTCTTATGATTTCACCAGGATGTGGGGGATTATGCATACGCATGTTATACTCCTTTAATGGTAATCTTCGTAATTTACGTCGAAGGCATCTACTTTTTGCAGTTGAAAAGTAACACGCCAGTTTCCACTCACTTTCACGGCCCAGGTTCCTTTCCGCTTTCCTTTGAGTTCATGCAGATTTAAACCGGGCAAATCCATATCATCTAAAGTTTCAGCCGTCTCAAGAAGTGCGAGAATTTGCGGTAGTCGCGTTACATGTTGCGGGTTAATACCTGCAGAGCTGCCGGATTCAAATAGCTTTTTTAAACCCTTGTGTATGAATTTTTGTATCATGCAAATATATTGTAACCAGCTACGTAACAGGTGTCAAGGGGTTATAAGGGACCATCGTTTAAATTTTGCGGATAATCGGGATAGGGAGGGGCCTCACGGCCTCCCCCCTCCCACACCACCGGGCATACGGATCACGTACCACGGCGGTTCGGTTGACTAAGTCAGTTTAACAAACAGTCTCGGTAAACCCAGATTCGAAAAGTATTTCGCGGGCAATGCAAAGGCAACCACAATTGTTTCGCCGGTCCAATGTCCGCTCGTCTTACGGGCCGCTTTCCTGTCATTTAACTCCTCTCGGAAACCGTTCAGGCCTTCGGTGGGGTGAGTCCTCCGCTCTCTCGCGGCTCGTTTCCAGTCCCGACAGCAGGAACGTCCTTCACCTACTATGCCTGCAGTTTATCCCGCTTTAGGCGGGGCGGATGGAGGACTTCGTGGTCACGTGCGCATCTATCCCGATGTTTTATCGGGGACCCCACCTCGCAGTGACGCCCTTGTCCTTCTCCTAATCTTAGGCTCCGCGAACACCTGGTACGGGGACTTACACCCCGCAAGTTACGTGCCATGCCTGGCACACACGTCGCGCTTTACCGGCGCGCGGCGGGCTTTCGTGCGTCCGCGTACAGGCGCTGGTTCGGCTCAAGCATTATTGTTTTTAGTGAATTCCAGATGAAGCCCTGGCGTCGGCACGAAGGCGCCATTCACCTTTTACCTTTCTAAGACTGTATTCTCCAATCAATCGCAAATCATTTCCGAACTCATTTCTCTTTCTTGAGAATTGACATTCTGCCCCTCAGGATATATACTCTGATATCAATCAAAGCCAATCGGAGGTGTACCATGCAAACTGCAAAATTATTCATTAACGGCCGCAGCCAAGCTGTAAGACTGCCGAAAGATTTCAGGTTCTCTGGAAATGACGTTTTTATAAAAAAAATCGGTAAGATGGTTGTCCTTTTGCCAAAAGATGATCCATGGTCCTCATTGGTCAATAGCCTTGATCAGTTTACCGAAGACTATATGAACAGCAGAAATCAGCCCAGTCAAGATTCCCGGGAACGATTCTAATGAAATTCATGCTTGATACAAATATTTGTATTTATATCATTAAAAGAAAACCACCCCATTTAATAGAACGGCTCAAGCAAACTGAAATTTCTCAAATCGGCGTATCGGCGATTACACTTAGCGAACTTTCATATGGTGTTTCAAAAAGTTCAAAGCCAGAACAGAATCAAATGGCTTTGGCCCAATTTATTGCCCCATTGGAAATCCTGCCCTATGATGATGACGCCGCTCAATATTATGGCGAGCTTAGATCCCATTTAGAAGAACAGGGCACGCCCATTGGCTCTCTTGATATGCTTATCGCCGCTCATGCACTTTCAACTGCCTGTACTCTTGTCACCAATAATGAAAAAGAATTTATCCGAATACCAAACTTAAAGATTGAAAATTGGGTAAAATAGAACCCTGTTTTTTTTCGGTAATCGCACTCTATTATTCAAGCAGAACGGCGGGCATCAGCGGGCGCGTGCTTTTTGCGATCCGCTGAATGCCCGCCGTTCTGTTAATATATGTCGTAATTCGATATTAACATCTTCTTTTAAAGTCAAATAGTTAATTCGCTTCAAAAAAGTCTTCATCAACCTCTTTGACTTCATAAACATTGCTGACTTGAACACCGACTCCATATTGATACATAAGGTCAGCGAGTTTATTTCCATCTATGAGAATTATTGAATGACGTGCATCGTGGGCCTTTTTAATGGCGGCATTATCAAACGATGATGTTGTAACAAAAACACCCTTATTTGTATCCCCACTCATTGCTCCTATAAAATTACGTATATCTGTTTCTCGAACTTTGTTTTCATTGTATCGCTTTGCTTGAATGTATATTTTTTCAAGTCCTAATTTATCTTAGTTGATAATCCCGTCAATGCCTCCGTCACTTGATTTTGACGTTTCAATAAAATCCCCGTAATCCATCTTTTTCAACAAAATTAATATAACTTTCTCAAAGTAATATGGATCAATATCTTTCAACCTTTCCAATAATTCACCTTTAATTTGTGACTCAATAGCTGAAAATCCAGAGTCAATTAGATCTTGAGGGGAAGAAGCTTTGATCTCATTTTTATCGGGACTTTTTGTCTTTTCCTCTGCGTAAAAATTTAAAAAATCTGCTTCAACATCTTTCAATTTGAGCTGTTTATTGCATGCTTCAATACCCTTTTTTGTGATTTGAACCATTCCACGTTCCGGATAATGGACAAATCCTCCTTTCTTTAAATATGATTTCCCCCATGCTATCCTATTTCGAATCAGAGGATCGCCACTTTTTGTTTTCTTTTCCAGCAGCTCTTTTGGGAGATTAGAATAATAGTTATCTTCTACCTGTTTCAATAATTCCCTATGGCGGATAATCTTTTCATCACTTAAAATCTCAAGAATTGGAATAAAGGTTTCATTAAATTTTGGTAAATCCATTTTCCAACCTTCTTTCTATGAAAGTATATGTATCTTCAAAAACAGAACAATAAACTGAGGGGCCAGGAAAATTATGAACCAAAATGCTGCTTTAAAAGGCATCAAGTTCGGTTCAAGAATACCTTTCGAAAACGCCACTACTTTTCCCGGTCCCTCTCAAGTGACATGATACTATTTAAGGCCTCCTCCTAAGATATGGTATATTATGATTTTCTCCAAAATCATCAACACAAACCAAAGGAGGAGACCCAATGAGATTTTATACCAAACAACACCAATTTTATTGCGGGATCGATTTGCATACCCAAAAAATGTATATCTGCATCCTCGATGCTGGCGGTGAAATTCCGCTCCAGCAGATTCGGCGATACGGCAAAATGATGCTTGCTATCGGTCGTCACCCGGTATTTGCGGCGGATCTTGGAACGAAGGCCCGTATGACGCATCCGCTTGGCCACACGGTTTTTACCGACCCTGCGGCCCCGATCTTGAAGCTCCTGGGTGATCTTGGGGCTGCCATAGCGCCC
>JAWOIY010000164.1:0-5025 GCA_046484425.1 Desulfobacterales bacterium
GGCGTCTGATCAAAGAAAGAGATCAAGCCAGGCGTGAAAAGAACTGGGATCTTGCCGATAAGATCCGGAATCAGCTCAAGGCCATGGGGGTTACCATCAAGGACCAAAAAACAGTTTCAAATCCATAAATGGTTCTTTTCCCGATGATATGCGTTCTCCGCGGCTTTCCGTCTGCGGCGTACACAACTGTAAGTCTCAACGAAAACCCTTGTGCGGCCTTTCTCATCAAAAAAATTGCTCATTTATGAATTTAAAACTTGTTAATATAAACATTGACAAACTCGTAAAAAGTCTTTTGTGAGCGACATTTGAGCATTTGGGGAATCAGCGTTTCAAGCAGTGAAGCGTTAAAAATTTCAAGCTGTTTGAGGCGCTTGCGCCGAGTTCTTGAAATTTAGCGTCACCGATAGAAACGCCCCCAAATGGTCACGGAGCGAGCAAAATCGACTTTTTGCGAGTTCATCAAAATTGGATATCGCAAATTATTACTTCATCTGCCGGGATATTTAGGACGGTGTTCCTTTTTCCCCTCAAGAATCGCCCGCAGACGATCTCGTTCAGCCTTTGCCTTGCGAAGCCGGTCCTTAAGGTCAGCCTGTTTTTCAAAGGGAACTTCTTGTAATTCTTTCTCCAGGCTTTCCACTTCTTTAAGTAAGCGGTAAAGCTCTTGTGCGATCATTCGAATCGACATGGCATGTATGAATATCGGTTGAGAGGTTTCAGGTTCACGGTTCAAGGTTTACTGATCTTCTGGTCTTCCCGCCTTTCGGCCCTGCATGATAACCCTTGAAACTTAACTTTTAATTATGGTTGTTCGTATCATATGGAAGACTTTTTTGGGTAAGCGTGATTTTTTATTGTCTTTGCAAAAATTTTCATTTTTGTGATATTTATTATATGATATATGAGCATTTTTCAATATGGTTATAATAGATTTTTGTGGGGGAATATGCGCATCGGTATGGGTTATGATGTTCATCGGTTGGTTGAAGGACGCAAGCTGGTTCTGGGTGGCGTGACCATCCCTTTTGAAAAAGGTCTGCTCGGACATTCAGATGCCGATGTCCTTATACATGCGGTGTGTGACGCACTGTTAGGAGGTGCCGGAATGGGGGATATCGGTTTACATTTTCCGGACAGCGATCCCGGATTAAAAGATATCTCTTCGATGAAAATTTTAACAAAAACCGCTGAAATGTTAAAAACCAGGGGATTCAGGGTTATTAATTTAGATTCCACCATTATGGCCGAGGCTCCCAAAATTTCACCTCATAGAGAAATGATGGAAAAAAATATTGCCCGTGCAATTGAAATTGAACCGGAGTATGTTAATGTTAAGGCGACGACCTTTGAAAAGCTCGGAATGATCGGGCGAGGGGAAGGGATTGCTGCAATTTGTGTTGCACTTATTGAGTGAAATCCTGCGCATTTTCAGGCAAAAACTTTTAATATACAGAGATCAACATGCCACTTCGCGTTTATAATACATTAAGTAGACAAAAAGAAATCTTTGAGCCGATAGAACCCGGAAAAGTCCGCATGTATGTTTGCGGCCCCACAGTATATGATTCCTCCCACATCGGACATGCAAGGTCTGTGGTCGTGTTTGATGTGATCGCTCGCTATCTGAAAGCCGTCGGCTATCAGGTTGTCTATGTCAGAAATTTCACCGACGTTGACGATAAAATCATCGACAAGGCAAATCAGATGGGTATCGATTCTTCGGCGGTTGCGGAAAGATTCATCAGAGAATTTTACGAAGATATGGATGCACTGAATGTTGAGAGGGCCACGGTAGAACCCAGAGCCACCGAACACATTGACCAGATCGTACAATTTGTTGAGAAGTTGATAAAAGCGGGGTTTGCTTATCAGGTAGATGGTGATGTCTTTTTTTCTGTCGAAAAATTCAAAGAATACGGAAAACTCTCCGGTCGTAAGCTGGAAGAAATGGAAGCTGGAGCCAGAATCGATATCGATGAAAGGAAAAATAATCCTTTTGATTTTGTTTTATGGAAATCCGCAAAACCCGGCGAGCCCTCCTGGGAAAGCCCGTGGGGTGAAGGAAGGCCTGGGTGGCATATAGAGTGTTCGGTGATGAGCAGCGAATATCTGGGGGAAACTTTCGACATTCATGGCGGCGGCAAGGATCTGTGCTTTCCCCATCATGAAAATGAAATCGCCCAATCCGAAAGTATTTCCGGAAAACTGTTTGTTAAATACTGGATACACAACGGCTTCGTAAACATAAACCAGGAAAAGATGTCGAAATCCCTGGGCAATTTTATGATGATAAAAGATGTGCTTAAAAACCACCATCCTGAAGTTATCCGGCTTTTTCTTCTTTCCAATCACTATCGAAGCCCCATTGACTTTACAGAAAAGGCCATGGACGAAGCCCGCAAGGGACTTGATAAGATGTATGCACTTCTTTTGCGAGTGGATCACACAATGGGATTCGAGTCAAACCAGGAGATTGAACCAGGCGATTGCTGGCAGCAATTTTGTGAGGCAATGGATGACGATTTCAATTCAGCGCGTGGGATCGGCATTATTTTTGAAACGGTTCGAAAGGTCAATCGCATGCTGGATCAATATGAAAACAGCGGTTCCGACCCAATAAAGCAAACCATTCGGTCCGGACTGGCAGATGTTCTGAGAATCGGCAACATTCTCGGGATACTACTTGAGAAACCCGCTGTATATTTTGATAAAGAGCAAACACAGATCCTTGATCAAAAATCAGTCGATCCTGCAGTTATTGAGAAAATGGTTGAAGAAAGAAATGCGGCCAGAAAAACGAAAAACTGGAAAAAAGCCGACCAGATCAGAAACCAGCTTGCTGAAATGGACGTTATTTTAGAAGACCGGCCAGAAGGGACGGTTTGGAAAATCAATGATTGATGATTCGTATCTGCCACCAAGACACCCAGTCACTAAGCACATGTATTCGTAAATACGGTTACGTATTTATGATGAAGTTAGAAGTGAGCTAAAGTTTAAAGTGAACTAAAGTTAAGGTATCCTGTCAATATCATGCCTTCCTTTAAGATAGTCTCGAATTTTACCCCAAAAGGCGACCAAACGGCTGCAATTCATGCCCTGAGCAAAAGAATCCGGTCCGGCAAGCAGCACAATGTTCTTTTGGGGGTCACCGGCTCGGGAAAAACATTCACCATGGCCCATGTTATTGCAAGCATTGGAAAGCCGGCCCTGGTCATCGCCCCGAACAAAACACTTGCGGCACAGCTTTACAATGAGTTCAGAATGCTCTTCCCTGAAAATGCCGTGGAATATTTTGTCAGTTACTATGACTACTACCAGCCCGAAGCGTACATCCCCTCAAGCGACACTTATATTCAGAAAGACTCTTCCATTAATGAGATGATCGACAAGCTCCGTCATTCCGCCACACGGTCGGTATTGTCCCGTCCGGATGTGATTGTGGTGGCTAGCGTATCCTGCATATTCGGACTTGGTGCCCCGGAAGATTATCTGGCCATGCGTGTTGATCTTGAAAAAAGTATGGTGCTCGAACGTGATAAACTTCTTTCAGATCTGGTTGCCATGCATTACGAAAGAAACGACGTCGATTTTCATCGCGGGGTCTTCAGGGTGAGGGGAGACCGGGTCGAGATCTTTCCGTCCTATGAAGAGGACAAGGCGCTTCGCATCGAATTTTTCGGAGATGAGTTAGAATCGATTTCCGAGATCGACCCGCTCAGAGGTATCATTAAAAAACAGTTGAACGGTGTGACCATATATCCTGCAAGCCACTATGTAACTCAAAAAAACATTCTGAAACGAGCCATTGAAACCATCACCACGGAACTAAAACAGAGGATCGACTATTACAGGAATGATAAAAAGTTTATTGAAGCGCAAAGAATCGAGGAGCGGACAAACTTTGATCTGGAAATGATGATGGAATTGGGATATTGTAACGGGATCGAGAATTATTCCCGCCATTTAACACAACGGGCTCCCGGAGAACCGCCACCGACGCTTTTGGATTATTTTCCGAATGACTTCCTGATATTCATTGATGAAAGCCATATCGCAATCCCCCAGCTTCAAGCCATGTACAAAGGGGACAGATCACGCAAAATGACGTTGGTTGAATATGGATTCAGACTGCCGTCGGCTCTGGATAACCGACCGTTGGCATTTGAAGAATTTGAATCCAAAGTATCGCAAGTCATTTATGTTTCAGCCACACCGTCCGGCTATGAAATTGAAAAGGCAAAAAATGAACTTGTAGAGCAGGTTGTGAGGCCCACCGGGTTGATTGATCCGATGATCGATGTGAGAAAAGCAAAAAATCAGGTCGATGATCTGTTGGAAGAAATACAAAACAGGCAGGATCAAAATGAAAGGGTGTTGGTTACCACATTGACAAAGCGAATGGCAGAAGATCTCACGGAATATTATTCGGATATGGGAATAAAGGTGCAATATTTACATTCAGATATCGGTACTTTGGAACGAATGGACATCATCCACAGTTTAAGAAAGGGAAAATTCGATGTGCTTATCGGCATCAACCTTCTTCGTGAAGGACTCGACATTCCGGAGGTCTCACTTGTCGCCATTCTGGATGCAGACAAAGAAGGTTTTTTGCGTTCAACCCGGTCGCTTATTCAGACCTGTGGACGTGCTTCCAGAAATGTCAGAGGAAAGGTCATTATGTATGCCGACGCTGTGACCCGGTCTATGCAGCAGGCCATTGATGAAACAAACCGGCGCCGAAACATTCAAAAACTTTACAATAAAAAATATTCAATTACTCCGAAAAGCATCGTAAAAGAGGTTACACCCGTTTTTGAGGGGATGTATGAGCTTGCGAACAAATCGGAAGACAAAATATCTGATAAAATTGCCCAATATGAATCTGTAGAAGATATAGATGTTATCATCAGAAATCTTGAAAAAGAAATGAAACAGGCTGCGGATGAGCTTGCATTTGAAAAGGCTGCTGAACTTCGGGATCAAATCCAGGCCATAAAAAAGTTGATTGTCTTTGAA
>JAWOIY010000206.1:0-7730 GCA_046484425.1 Desulfobacterales bacterium
CTTATGTTTAGTCTTACCGTAACCGACACCGGCGGGCTGGAAAATACGGACTCGTGCATTGTCAATATCACCTGGCAAAACGATCCGCCGACGGCGGAGGTTAGTCCCGATTACACCGAGGTTGCGGAGGGAACCTTCGTTACAATGGATGGCTCAGGCTCGAAGGATCCTGACGGCGTCATTGCATCCTATAACTGGTCCCAGATCGAAGGGGAACCGGTGACGCTCTCTGACCCCACTGCACCCGTCACGACGTTTACCGCGCCGAAAACAGAATCGCCGGATAAAAACATTAAACTGAAATTGACCGTAAAAGATAATGGCGGGCTTCAGGGAGAGGATGAAAGTTCCATTTTCGTCATAGCAAACGGAACTTCGAATACTCCGCCCAATGCAAATTTTGAATATGCACCAGGTAAAAAATTGCTTATATTCACCGACCGGAGCACTGATGACGGAAAAATCGTGTCATGGCATTGGGATTTTGGTGACTGGGGAACCAGCAACGAACAAAATCCGAGTCACAGATACGTCAAGTTCGGTAAGTACGCCGTCACCCTCACGGTTACCGACGACCATGGGGCAAGCCATTCTATATCGCAAAATGTAGATGTTACGAATTAAAAAATAATACGACATATCAAAGGACATTCTTGTGGGGTCAGCGATGACCCCACTTTTTTTTCGGTCTTGAAAAATCTGGTCCTCTGAGCCAGGTTAGAGATAGATGGTTCTGCCCTGGAGTATTGTTCCAAAAAATACAAATTCCAAGCACCAAATTTCAAATAAAACTCAAATTCAAATATCCAATGACCAAAACCTTCCAGAACGAGACATTGTTTGGATATTAGAATTTTGGTCATTGGGATTTGTTTGGTATTTGGGATTTGATATTTGGAATTTCAGTAAGTCAATGAACATTCAACAAAGTAAATCCCCTGTGGGGATAACTAAAGCCTGACCCTTTGGGCCAGGATTCTTTACTTTATAGCCCAATTGTGGATATCCGAAATCGAATTGGAAAATACTGACGAATTGACTATTTGACTATTCAACCAATTCCAGTATCCTTTTAGGGTTCTTTGCAAAGGCTTTCCATAGCATCTCTCTGATCACCGTTTTTCTCCAAATGATGGTTTATCTACCCAACAACCGGCCAAGGATCCCCTTGTTTTGAGGTTGAGGAAGGGAGATGCCGAGGTGTTTACAGATGACACTTTCAAGTTTTTCATCCGAGACATCGGACCCTTCGACGACGATCTCTTCTCCGACCATAACAGCCGGCGCGACTGGCAAATCAAGCTCAAAATACGCATCGGTGGTATATTCCGCCTTGGGTTTGGATATGGTTTCGATTTCAATGTCATACGTTTCGCCCAGCCTGGGCATCATCTTTTTGAAATGCTTTCAAGGCTTTCCATTGGGCTCATTTAAAAAGAATCTGACTTTCAGCATGTTTTCCCCTTTCAATAATTGATGATTTGCGATTTTAAATAGGCGATTGATAAAACCCTTTCGGAGCTTTTCCGGGTTAGGGACCTGCATCAGCGCTTTTCACGGCCTCTGCCATACGGATCAAAAATTGATCCGCAGGCAGAAAATCCACCAGGCGGAGGTCGCTTCGTTCGTTTCCCTGACGATCTAAAAATACGACTGTCGGAACCCCTTTGACCGCATATGCCTTTAACAGCTGTTCATGAAGCGGATTCTCCTTTTGCGTGAGGTCGACTTTGACCATGATAAAATTCTGTTTTGCATGTTTGACAATTTCTGCATCATGGAAGGTGATTTCCTCAAGCTCGCGGCAGGGACTGCACCAGTCCGCATAGAAATCGATGATCACCGGTTTCTTAAGTCTTTTCGCTTCGGATAAGAGTTCATCGGAATAGGGCTGCCAGGGTACGCCGGGCCCTCGCATGACCCATGATCCGATAAGTATCGTAGCCATAATTACGCTTATTACGATGACACCGTTTTTAATCCATTCGAATGTTCGAAAGTTCGCCTTTGTCCGGTCGATCCATCCAAGCTGGAGTCCTGCTGCCAGGGCCACGGCTGCCAACAAAACGACTCCTGTTGTCTTGGGCAAAACAGGCCTGATGAAATAGGCGGCCATTCCCACCAGAACCCAACCCATGAGTTTTCTTACCCAGATCATCCATTCACCGGAGCGGGGAAGTTTATCGATCTGACCCGAAAAAACGGCCAGAAAAAAAAGCGGCAAACCCAGGCCGAGGCTCAGGGTGAAAAAGATGATAAACCCCAGCCAGGGACTGCCCATGCTTGCGACCCAGGTCAGCAACCCTAAAACAAAAGGGCCGATACAGGGAGCCGCCACCACCCCCATTGTTAACCCCATAAATAACGTCCCCAGATATCCGGCATACGATTTGGACGCGGCCTGCATTAGGCCGCTGGGGAGTCGCAACTCCCAGAATCCGAAAAGGCTGGTCGCAAAAATAATCAAAATCGCGGCGACGCCCCCCAGCACTATGGGGTTCTGAAGCATGGCCCCCATAAGGCCTCCGGTCAGGGCGGCAGCCACTCCAAGGGCTGAATTGGTGATCGATAAGCCCCCGACATAGCATAATCCGTGACCGATTAATTGGCCTTTGCCGCTGCGACCGCCAAAATAGGAAACGGTGATGGGAATCAAGGGATAGACACAAGGGGTCAGGTTTAGGGCCATCCCGCCTGCAAAGATGCCCAAAAGGGTCCAAATCATGGCCCAGCCGTACAAAGGCCCTGGTGCCTCTGGTTCATGGGTCGTTCCCGAGAGTCCGGCCGGGGTAATCTCCACCGGAAATCCCTTTGCCTGCCATTCCGGATACCCCAGGGGATCACGATACACATTTCGATAACCCAGACTTACAGCCACACGGGCTGCCGAGTCGCTGCGGACTCATGTCAGGCCCGCTCAGTAAAACACGATGGTGCGGTCCTTGTCTGCTCCGAGAAATGCCTTCAGATCACCGGCCTTTCGCCACCGCGCCCACCAGGTGGGTTCCATGGGAAAATTCACCGCGCCTTTGATATGGCCTGTCCGGTATTCCCATTCCTGGCGCGTATCTACCAGAAGGAGGCCGGCTTCATTTTTGCTGTATCGCTTCCACAGCTCTTCTGTATTGATAATGTGATATCCACCCTGCCTGGCTTCGCTCCGAACGTCTTCCCATGTCGCCTCTTTCGGCGTAACGCTGAGGTTGGTGAACCAGAGCGGTACTGCTGCAATGGCGATGGCTGCAAGAACCATAAGCGTTTTCCTTACATGATTCATTTTCATCCTTCCCTATAGCAAACCTCCTCTTTTTAATTTTGTGACCAGAAGGTCCGTCACAAACCGGATTCGGGCATCTTCATCCAAAAGCGGAAAAAGGTCCTTTATTACCAAGGTCAAGGCTGATGCTGCTTCTTGAGGTTCCATGTTGTTTATTAATAATTGAATTTTGCCAACGCTCATAGGGTGATCTCCAAAGGTCAAAAAGTTTTTCTCCGTGTCAATAAATCCGTGGCTAATACACTCAAATCATTAAGAATATCAATTATTCTTTTGTCGGCTACTTCATAGTATAAAAACGGTCCGTCTCGCTCCACTTTAACCAAGAGCGACCGTTTCAGCTCTTTAAGATGATGGGAAACCAGCGGCTGTGACAACTGAAGCTCCTCGACGATTGCGGAAACCGATTTTTTTCTGGTGCTGATGCACAGCAGTATTCGCAACCGGTTTTCATCGCTCAGGCTTTTTGCTAAAAAGGCCGGTGCTTGCAGATTTTCCATAAACGAATTGGGGTCATGATTTTTCTTCAGCAATTGCCTTCCTCCACATCTTTCCTAATTAAGGCTTCGGGTACGCTATACCAAATAAATACACATAAGCCATAAGCATATAAATTGCTATTTATATGCTTATTCATAAAATGTCAATTAAAATAATCGAGTGATGGTTCCGGTGAAATAAAAAATAGTTTTTCTGGATAAAAAAGAAGGATTGCGGACTGCTGTCAGTTATACCGCCTACCCTTGGGCTTCGAGAAAATCGGTTGCAGGTTTTGCTGCTAGTCCTGACAGTGGGTTTTGTGGTGGCGTTGGTAGGACTGGAGCGCACCGTGGTGCCGCTCATCGGGAACAGGAATTCGGCCTTGTCTCAAAGTGAATTTTATTTAACCATCATGGCACAGTATGCTGCGCCGATAAGGGCTGCCTTATCGTTCAGAACGACCTTAACGGGTATCTTTTCAAGAAAACCTTTAAAGCGCCCTTTATTTGTAAATGATTGCATAAAGATATCTTCTTTTAATTTGGATAAAATCTTCGGTGGGATTCCGCCTCCCAGGTAAACCCCGCCCGTGGTCATACCGGTTAGGGCTAAATTACCGGCAACGGCACCGAAGATGGAGACAAATATATTCAATGCTTCAACGCAGCCGGGATCTTTGCTCGCCAAGGCAGCTTCAGTGATGGCTTTGGCCGGATCTATTTCTTTTCGCTTTTGCTTTAACCATTCAGGTTCGTTGAAACGGCCTGAGTCTTTCAACCAGTTATAAATATTCACCAATCCGGAACCGGAAAGCACCCTTTCCATACTCACATGGCCATATTGATGATGAAGATACCGCCACAACTTTATTTCTGCGTCGTTATTGGGCGCAAAATCAGCATGACCGCCTTCTGAGGATACCGGCAGGTATCGACCATTCTGATATATCAGCATTGCTTTACCCAGACCTGTTCCGGGAGCAATCAGGGCGAGATTCTGATCTTTTATGGATGTCGCCTGATTTAAAGGGTAGAATTCATCTTTATTCAATAGCGGGATGGCCATTACAGTGGCAGTTAAATCGTTGACAAGTTTGACATGATGAAAGTTAAACTGTTTTTTGATCCGATCTTCTGAAATGCTCCAGGGAAGATTGGTGGTTTCGGACTTGCCGTTTATCACAGGCCCTGCAACCCCAAAACAGGCATGCGTGACAGTCACCGGATGCATTTTGAGAAATTGCCGGATAATGTGTTCCAGGTCGGGTGAGTTTCGACTTGAAAACGTCTCAATCACTTTTGGCACAGGGTGTTTTTTTCCTTCGAGAAAAAGCCCAAGGTTGGTTTTTGTTCCGCCGATGTCGCCGGCCAGAACAAGCGTTTTATCCTTTGACGTTTTCAATTAGCTATTCAAGTCCCCATGCCGGACAATCTCACCCTCAATCAGATAGATAACTTCTTCGGCGATGTTGGTGGCATGATCGGCGATACGTTCAAGATGTCGGGAAATTAGAAGAAGGTTAACCAGGTGCTCCCCCTGTTCAGGGTTATCTCTAATTGCATCTTTCACAAGACGATGAACCTCACCATTGATTTTGTCGACCTCATCATCAAGAATGCACACCTTGAAAGCAAGGTCAGTGTCCAGGTTCACAAGTGCATCTAAACTGCCCTTGAGCATGGATTGGGTCATTTCAACCATTTGAGAAAAATCGAAATCAAAGTAGAAGATTTTTTTCTTTCTGGAAAGATAACTCACCCCCCGTGCTATATTTACGGCTTCATCGGCAATCCTTTCAAGGTCATTGTTGATTTTGATCACGGCGACGATGAATCGAAGATCGATGGCCACCGGCTGGTACAAGGCCAGAATTTTCAAACATTCTTCTTCCACTTCGACTTCGGTTTCATCGATTTCGTGGTCTGACCGAATAATTCTTTGCGCAAGATCGGGGTCTCTACTTTCAATGGCTTTGATTGCCAGATAAACTCGTTCTTCCACCATAGCGCCCAGTGAAAGGATTTTCTTTTTAAGTTTTTCCAACTCGCGATCAAAATGTTTGGCCATACTTTGTCCCTCTTGATATCTGGATCGCCTGAATTACTGCCAGATGAGTCCAGATTTCTAACCGGTCAGCCGATCCGACCGGTAATATAGTCCTGCGTCAGTTTGTGACGGGGTGATGTAAAAACCTGATCGGTCTTGCCTACTTCGATAAGACTGCCAAGATGAAAATACGCGGTGCGTTGTGATACTCTTGCAGCCTGCTGCATGGAGTGCGTCACGATAACAATGGAAAACTGTCGCTTCAGTTCATGAATCAGATCTTCGATTCGACCCGTTGCAATGGGATCTAACGCACTGCAGGGTTCGTCCATCAATATAACCTCCGGGCCTACCGCAATGGCCCTTGCAATGCACAGCCGTTGCTGCTGTCCGCCGGACAAACTGATCCCCGGTTGATTCAGTTGATCTTTGACTTCTTCCCAAAGTCCGGCCTTTTTCAGCGATGATTCCACTATCTCATCCAGTTCCAACCGGCTTCGGCTTAACCCGTGAATTTTCGGACCATATGCGACATTGTCATAAATCGATTTGGGGAAAGGGTTCGGTTTTTGAAAAACCATACCAACCTGAGCCCGCAACGGTACGACGTCCACATGCTTGTCATAGATATTCATACCGTCGAGGGTGATTTCACCGGTCACCCGGCACCCCTCGATAGTGTCGTTCATTCGATTCAGGCATCTGATGAAGGTTGATTTTCCACACCCGGACGGACCGATCATTGAGATTACTTCGTTGCCGGCGATATCCACCGACACATTCCGGATGGCGTGTTTATCCCCATAGTAGACGTTGACATGACGGCATGCCATACGGGGATATTCAACAAACGGTTCCCCAACGGTCTTTCCGGGTTCATCACGATATTCCTTTAACGGTTCCATGATTTTACCGTGTCTAAAGTCCGATCTCCGATTTTCTGAACGGACTTCGATTCTATCGGTTTTGTCCTGATCCGCCGGTATTATAGTGAGTTGTGTAAGCATTGGCAAATAATTCTCTCAAAAATTTGCAAAAATCGTCTATTTGGGTGGAGAAAGGTCGGACCGGAAAACGATCTCCCGATCCGACCGTTACGGTAAGGTTATAAATCGCCGCAGGATAATATTTTAAGATTTTTTCCATCACTGCTGAACTGTTCTCTTTCATCATCCGGCATGGGAATCATCCCTTTTTCGCCCAGATACCCGTCAGGCCCCCAAGCTTTGTCACTGGTAAACTCTCTCAGATATTGGCGAATACCGGGAATCTGGTCCACATGGGCCTTTTTGACATAGAAAAACAATGGCCTTGAAACCGGATAATCGCCGCCGGCAATGGCATCAAAGGTCGGCGACACACCGTCCACCACAGATCCCTGGATTTTATCCATGTTCTGGTCCAGAAAGCTGAATCCGAAGATGCCCAATGCATTGGGATTGGCTTCGATCTTCTGCACGATGAGGTTGTCGTTTTCACCGGCTTCGATGTAAGCACCGTCTTCACGTATGGTGTGACAAACGGCTTTATAACCATTTTTATCCTTATCTTTCATGGCCTTGATCCATGGGAATGTTGTAGCTCCGCCTTCCATGGCGAGCTCAACAAAGGCATCCCGTGTACCGGAAGTGGGAGGAGGTCCAAGCACTTCAATTTTTATTTCGGGAAGTGACGGATTGACATCCTTCCAGGTCTTGTATGGATTCCGTATCAGCTTTTCACCCCCCTTAGGATCCGGCACATCTTTGGCCAAAGCCAAATAGATGTCTTTTCGCGAAAGTTTAAAACCAACGGCTTTTTTCGAATTGGCCAACACAATGCCGTCATATCCGATTTTGATTTCAACAATATCCTTGACACCGTTTTTAAAACAGTTCTCACATTCGGACTTTTTAATTCGTCGGGAAGCATTGGTAATGTCCGGATG
>JAWOIY010000007.1:0-3008 GCA_046484425.1 Desulfobacterales bacterium
GACCGGCACGAACGCGTACACGCAGTTCATGCTGGTCAAAAGGTTTGGTGATGTAGTCGTCTGCACCGGCATCCATACCGGTAACAATATTCTCCTTGGATTCTTTTGCGGTAAGCAGTGTTACATATGTATATTGATCCTTGCTTTTTGCATTTTCACGAATTTTTCGGCAAATCTCGATACCTTCCATACCCGGCATCATCCAATCCAGGATGACCAGTTTTGGCGAATTCTCTTCTTGAAGCTTTTCCCACGCATCGTTCCCGTCTGTAGCAGAGACAACGTCATAACCCCATTTGGTCAGCATGTTTTCCAGGATAAAACGGGATGTAACATCGTCTTCGGCGATTAATATTCTCATGGTTCATTCCTAATTTTTAGTGAACATTTTTTCGGGTATGCTTTTTTTCAATACGGCAAATTGTCCATCAAGCTTCGGGATCAATGAAGCGGCTTTAACCAGATCGCCGGATTTGCCGGCAAGCTCGATTTGATGGGCCAGTCCATTTAAGGCCGTTGCACTGATGTTTGCACATGCGCCTTTAAGTGAGTGGCTTGAAGATGTATTGCTTTCGGATCTTGGTTATTGAAAGCTTCTTTTATGATAAAATCATCCCATCACCTCTAATAAATAGATTTCGATCAGCCTTTAATAAGCAATAAGTATGCCGAAACTTTATGAAGAGGGAAAAGGCTTCTTTTTTAGTAAATTAAGATGGTTGTTGATTGGATTAAGTCCGTTTTGTGGATAGAATTTGACAAAGATAAACCTTTACTGTCAAAATATTGACTGTTGTTATTATGAGATCATCTTGCCGGGGCCGGATTTTTAATTGGATTTGATCGATGAAGGATGTATGCGCTAATGAAGAAGAGACCTGACGGCTTCAGCGATGTCGTGACTGAAGGCTCCGATCAACCGGCTGTACGCGGCGACAAGCGTCGAATAGCCGGTTCCTGCGGCGGATTCGGTGTATTGTGATGTTTTTTTCAATAGAACGGATTTTTTAGAAGGGTTTATGATCGCCCATTGGGTAGTAAGGACAGCTTCGCCTCCGGGCTTTCCGTCCATCCGAACAATTTCAATATCAACCTGGTAGTCGATGCGGGAGGATGTTTCCCATGGATAAATGGCCAGAGCCTTTGTGCAGAGCAGTCGGGATATATTATCTGCCAGAACCCCCATGACATTGGCTTGCAATGGTTCTGCCCAGTGATCAAGTTCTGCAAGTCTCAGTTCATTTGGGCTGATACGCGTCACGATCTGGGGTCGGTCGAGATACGATGGAAGATGGACCGGGCCAATACCTATTGACGGGCAGTTTTCGCCTGCCGCATCCTGTTTCCGGGTCTCAGGACCGATCAATGGGCTCAGAATATAGAACTTCGTTGGTGCACTTGCTCTTGACACACATCCTCCGAGAAACAACAGGACAACCCCCAATATGAGAAATGTCATCACATCATATTTTTTCATTGTTTTCACCTATTGCCTTCGGTTTTACCCCGGATCAAGGCTTCGGGATGTCTGTTAAGATAATCCGCCAGATGACGTATCGATTGCGCTGCAGATGAAAATTCTTTTAACGTTGTCTTCAGTTCGACTGTTGTTATGGAATCTTCACCTAAAAAGTTCTCGAGCGTCTTCAGGGTCTTATCTGCCTGTTTCGATGCCTCGGAGACCGTTTTAACAAGTTCATTGACGTCGGATGCCAGCGGGTCGATCTGCTGGTTTAAATTTTGAGCAAGCCGGCCATATGCTTTTAAGGTCTGATCTAAGGTGTTTGTCAGAGGTTGAAATTCTTTGTTTAGTTTATGAGAAATTTTTCTTGCATCTTCTATGGTTAGCTTTATGGATTGTAAGAACTCCTGGGTTTCAGGTGAATTTAACAGTGTCTCAATTCGGGTCAGCAAGGACGATAGCTTGTCAACAATCACCTCAATCGGAAGCTTTTCTAATGTCTTCGTGAATCTTTCAAACGTAGATGGAATTGTTGGGATCTGCTGATATTTCGTATTGTTTCCTAAAATTACGGCCTTTTCTTCCGGATAAAAATTAAGCTCTATTTGCAACTGGCCGGTTACCACACTTTGTAACCCAAGCCTGGCTCTGAGCCCCTGTTTTATGAGTTGATTACAGTATTCATATATTTCTTTGGTACCACTGATATCCCGGGATTTAAACTTTTTGATTTTACCTGATGTCAGTTCAACAATGACTTGAATTAGAAAGGAAGATTTCGAGGGATCTTCAATCAAGGTAATTTCCTTCACTTCACCGATTTGAACCCCCAGAAAAACAACAGGAGCGCCCGGATTCAGGCCTTTTACGGAATCTTGAAAAAACAACACAAATCTGTATCTTTCCCTAAAAAAGTCACCGGAACCAAAAATCAGAACCCCGGCGACAACCAAGGCCAACGCACTGACGACAAAACTGCCGATGACTGTTTTACTGGCTTTTTTGCTCAAGATTTCAGTCCTTCCGCGCTTCCTCTCATGAGGAAATTAAGTATTTTGGGATCTTGGGAATTTTCAAGCATTGCCCTGGGGTTCCCTTGGGCAATCATGGTTCGGGTTTCCGGGTCGAGGAATACGGAGTTGTTTCCGATGGCGAAAATGCTGGCCAGTTCGTGAGTTACCACGACGACGGTGGCTCCGAGGCTGTCTCTTAGTTCAAGGATAAGATCGTCCAGCCGTTTTGCACTGACGGGATCCAGTCCGGCAGACGGCTCATCGAAAAACAGTATATCCGGATCCAAGGCAATGGCGCGTGCAAGTGCGGCCCGTTTCCGCATTCCTCCGCTGATCTCCGAGGGATAGAATTCTTCAAATCCCGCAAGACCCACCATGGCAAGTTTCAGGGACACCAGTTCTCGAATTTCATGGTGACCCAGCTCCGTGTATTCCTCGAGCGGAAGCGCTACATTCTCGGCAAGGGTCATAGAACTCCAAAGTGCGCCATACTGATAGAGAATACCAAAATCCTTCATGATGTTTTTCCTGAG
>JAWOIY010000015.1:0-3506 GCA_046484425.1 Desulfobacterales bacterium
GACAAACTTGTAAAAAGTCTTTTGTGAGCGACATTTGAGCATTTGGGGAATCAGCGTTTCAAGCGGTGAAGCGTTAAAAATTTCAAGCTGTTTGAGGCGCTTGCGCCGAGTTCTTGAAATTTAGCGGAACCGATGGAAACGCCCCCAAATGGTCACGGAGCGAGCAATATTGACTTTTTACGAAACCATCATGCTTGAATTGTGAAAAAGAGTCCGAGAGACCCATCTTTTGAGGGTTGTGAAATGAACTTTATAGGAATCAGGAGGATCAATGTTATATTTTATAACTATACTGACAATTTTTCTATTCCTCTCAATTGCTGTTATCATTCTTTTCAAAAAGGTCATCAATTTCCGGCAACAAGGTAAAAACCTTCAAGAAAAGGAGTCCGAGTTCATACATAAACTTGTTTCTGGAGGGAAAATGAAGCCTGATCAGGCATTTCAGATGGATGGTTTCATCGAAAATTACTATGCGGATAAGAGGGCTTTTAAAATGGAAAAAACAGATAATGAACCTAACATAGATGAAGTTCATACTGTTATAATGGAAAAAATCAATGCGCTATCCAAAGAAAAATTGGAACAACTTTTGAAATATTTGGATGAAGAACAAATTTCAGAAAAAAGGAAATATAACCGAAAAGACTTTATCAGGATCGTAGATTATACTGTTGGCGATCGATATTACAGAGACTTCATTAAAGACATAAGTGAGGGTGGTATATTTATTGAAACTTCAAATGAGTTTTCATTGGGTCAAAAGATTTTAATGACCTTTGTTTCCCCGGATTACCAGAGGCCGTTCAAAATAAGTGGTGAAATTATCCATGCTCAGGCTGGTGGTATTGGTGTTAAGTTCAAAATAGAAAGCCAGGTACAAGAATCGGTATTAAAAAGTTATGTGAACATGATTCAAAATTAATGTGGTCAGCAAATGCTAAAAACAAAGTACCCCGCCATTACCCTCCTATTAATGTTTTTTATAACCAGTTTTGCCAATAATTCATATCCTTGGCACGATGTAAAACCCGAGTAGTCATATCAAAGGATACAGGGTATGAGAAGTGGTTCAATGCCACCGGTGCAGAAATGGCAAAACTGAGAACAGTTCAACAGTTGTTGGCATCATCTTGAAATCCATGTTTTGCGCCTCCGTTTCCAAAGTTTAAATGGGATTTTTCAACTTATTTTTTTTGTACTCAAACTATGCAAGCTCCTTTTGTCATTGAATTTGACTATATTTGTCACATTTTTTTAATTATACAATTTCCATATCTTATCTAACCATTTATTATATTGACATTTTTTCTATATCATCATCCTGGTTCAATTTTTGCATAATTTCATGATCGGGAATATTAAAAGGAGAATCGGGATGTACTATAGAGCAATCAAAAGAATAATATTTCTGCAAGTCATTGTTTTATTATTATTTTCTATCAGCGCATGTAGAACAACCGGAGGAGCGGCAGCTTTTGAACGGGGTGAGAGATCAGGATACGTAAAGGGGCATGTCAAAACCGCACCTTATGTCGTTAAAGGTAAAAGGTATGTGCCCATGTCTGTAAAAGAAGCCAGTAAATATCGTCAAAAAGGGATTGCTTCATGGTACGGGCATGAAACGCTTCGTCAAAAAGGAGTTCATATGACGGCCAATGGCGAAGCTTTTGATCCCAAAGGACTATATGCCGCTCACAAATATTTGCCGCTTCCGACATACGTTAAAGTCACGAATCTAAAAAATAATCGAACGATTATTGTTCGAGTAAATGATCGAGGACCTTTTGTAAAAGGCAGAATTATTGACCTTACCGCCGCCGCAGCTAAAAAACTTGGGTTTTATAAAAAAGGAACCACAACGGTTTTAGTAGAAACTATCCAGATCGAAAGTTAGCCGGCAAACTTTTTACCCGAATCTTTTATGAGAATAAAGGTAATATTTATAAAACGAATTCAAAAGGAGAACATGATGAAAATGATTAAAGTGTTTTTCGTGCTCTCTATGGCCCTTTTACTCTTTTCATCAGCAGTCGTAGCTGGTGATTTTGACTGGATCAGGAATTTCAATATCCAGGCTGAAGCGGACCCGCCGGGATTCCGAGCAAGACTTGGAACTCGTTTTAAGATAGGCGACACACAAATCAAAATCGTGCTCAACAATGTCAAAAACCCTGCGGACGCCTATATGGTTCTAAGGCTTGGAGAAATGTCAAATCATCCAACAGAGAGCGTTATCGAAGAATACAAATCTGGCAAGGGCAACGGCTGGGGAGTACTTGCGAAGAGTCTGGGCATAAAACCCGGATCGAAGGAGTTCCATGCCCTGAAGCGTGGTCATGATCTTTACGATGAAAAACCTAATGGCAGGAGCAAGGGCAAGGGTAACGGCAAGAAATAATGGTGAATACGTCTATCCGTTGAATGAGCATATGAAGGCAGGAAGGTTCAACCAATCAATTCGTTTTGATTACTTGTAAAAGTTGAGATCCGGTCCTGCAATTTAAAATATCAGTTAAAAACAAAATCGGAAAGACTGTATTCATATATTTCTATTGCGGTGTAAATATCAGAACCGTAATATTCATGTGATATTGTTTTTAAAGGCAAATCTGTTTTTCGGGGTTTGCCTTTTTGCTTTTTGCTGGAAATTATGCGATATATGTAATCAGCACATACTAACTCCTTACAAAATTCTATATATCCGCAAAGGAAACATAAACAGATGATGATAAAAATTACCCCGGATCAATTTGCATTCATATTGCCTCTTGCCACTGAATGGGCGGAGGCTAAAGAAAAGGTGGTTTTAAAGTATGGTGTTCCTCTTTCAAATCCACAAATTGAGGATGCCAAACTTGTGGGGGTAATGCATCCGGATAGAGTAAGGATATTCAAGGTCCCGCAAATTCCTTTTCCAAAACATCCTGTCTTAAAAGCTGCAGCCGAAGCTACCCAGTTGATTACACCTTCAACCGTTGGTCTCACATTCAGATACGGAATTTTTATCCACTCCGATTTTTCAGATGATCGTTGCCTGATTGTTCATGAATTGGTCCATACCGCACAGTATGAAAAGCTTGGTGGTTTCTTACCATTTCTTCGGAAATATTTGTTGCAGCTCATAAATATTGGTTATCCAGAAGCACCAATGGAACAGGAAGCCATAAGAATGGCCGAGAAAATATGCAGAGAATAAAAACTTGAATGATGATACCGTAAATGTTCCTAAATCACCAAATTTTTACTTTTATAAAAATATTAGATAATTAACTTGACAGCAATTCCAACCGCCTGTATGATCCCCAAAAATTAACAGTGTTCCTGGTTGTAACTAAAAATCACGTAAGCCCCGGAATAAATCCGGGGCTTTTTTTTGTCGGAACACGGAAAGAAGGCATTTAATGAACTTTGAAGCATTTAATTTTCATCCTCTTGTTGCCGCAGGCGTTGCAGCAGCAGGTTATGAAACCCCGACCCCGATTCAGGCTCGGGCAATCCCGCAG
>JAWOIY010000026.1:0-7186 GCA_046484425.1 Desulfobacterales bacterium
TTGTGAGCGACATTTGAGCATTTGGGGAATCAGCGTTTCAAACGGTGAGGCGTTAAAAATTTCAAACTGTTTGAGGCGCTTGCGCCGAGTTTTTGAAATTTAGCGGCACCGGTAGAAACGCCCCCAAATGGTCACGGAGCGAGCAATATCGACTTTTTACGAAACCATCAAACATGGAATCGGGAAAATCAAGAAAAAAAGCCAACACCATGATTCAGTTAAAAAAAGATTTCTTACCGCGCCTTAAGGGTACGTACATCATCGGCGGTTCAATCAGAGACTTGCTTCTGGGTCGTACCCCTATCGACTATGACATTGCTGTTACCGGAAATCCAGAAAAATTTGCGAAAAAAATAATCGCTAAATCAGCCGGACACTTCGTTCGGATCGGCAAACCCGGACAGATGATCTTCAGGGTGATATCGGCAGATACAATTTTCGACATAACACCTTTGAACGGCATATCCATAGAAGATGACCTTAAGAAAAGGGATTTTACCATCAACGCTATTGCCTATGATCTGTTCTCAGAGAAAATTATCGACTGCCTTGGCGGTCTTCAGGATCTTGCCGGTAGAAAAATTCGGATGATTTCAATGGAAATCTTCAAAAAAGACCCTGTGCGGCTGATACGGGCATACAGAATTGCCGCTTGCCTTAATTTCGAGATCGAACCCCAAACCGCCGGGACAATTAAATTGAATGCCCGATTGTTAAAAAACATCCCGGGTGAACGGATCCGGGCCGAACTTTTCACGATGCTTGACGCATCAAAATCTTATCCCTACCTTTCTCAAATGGCAGACAGCGGACTTTTATTCACCATCTTCCCCGATCTTGGTCGTTTAAAAGGATGTGACCAGAACAATTACCACCATTTTGATGTATTTGAGCATACCATGAGAGCTTACCGCCACCTTGAAACCATGCTCAATGATCCCGGAAAAGTCCTGCCGGATACATCTATCAAAATTCGGCAATATCTTAATGAAAATAGAAAAGCGCTTATCAAATGCGCAATTCTTTTGCACGACATCGGAAAGCCCCTGGTAAAAACTCTGGACAGAAACAGCAAATACCATTTCTATGGTCATGCCCGAAAAGGTGCCGACATGGCTGAAAAAATCGGCCAAAGACTTCGATTCTCGAACCATGAAAAGGAGTTTGTTGATCACATCATCCGAAACCACATGAAACCGCTCTCTCTTTTTACAGCTTATGAAAAAAAGACATTAACACAAAAAGGCGTATCACGGTTTTATAAAAAATGCGGTGACCTTGCCCCTGCCCTGCTTCTGGTTGCCACTGCGGACATAAAGGCAAAAAAAGATAAAATCAGTCAAAAAAACATGGGATTTATATCCTTTATCCAAAAGATGATCCATGATTATTTTTATGTTTTTCAACCATTAAACCAAGAACCGCCCTTGATAACCGGCCATGATCTCATTCATATGTTCGGTCTTACGCCCTCACCATTATTTAAAAAAATTCTTAATCTTGTGGATGAGGCAAAATTTGCGGATACCATTAATAACCGCTCAGAAGCGATTAAACTGGTTAGAGATTATCTGAAGAAATAAGGGGAAGACCGCCAAATTTTATGTACGAGCCCTTGACAATATATCTCGGTTTATATAGTAAAGCCGAAATAATGTTATTTGTGAAAATATATAGATTATTGATCTTAAAACCTATTATGAAAGGAGACCTGCAGCATGAACATTTTGTTTTTTGGACCGAATGGTAGCGGTAAGGGAACCCAGGGATCGATTTTAAAAGATAAATACAATACTCCCCACATCGAGTCCGGCGCTATTTTTCGTGATAACATCGGAAAAGGAACCGAATTGGGTGCAAAAGCAAAGGAATACATCAACCGTGGCGACCTGGTGCCGGATGAAATTACAATCCCCATGATCCTCGACCGTTTGCAACAGGGTGATTGTAAAAATGGATGGCTTCTTGACGGATTTCCGAGGAACAAGAATCAGGCGATAAAACTCGATGAAGCGCTTAAATCAGCCGGTTTGTCACTCGACATTGTTGTCGAAATACTTCTGGACCGGGAAATTGCCAAAAACAGGATCATGGGGCGCAGACTCTGCGTAAACGACAACAACCATCCCAACAACATCTATATTGATGCCATCAAACCCGATGGGGACAAGTGCCGTGTTTGCGGCGGTGATTTAAAGACCAGAGCCGATGACCAGGATGGGGAGGCAATTAACAAACGACATGATATTTACTATAATACGGTCGACGGAACCCTGGCATCCGCATACTTTTTTAAAGAGCTTGCCGCCAAGGGAGGAAAAATGAAATATATTACCCTGGACGGCAAACCCAGCGTAAAGGACGTCACAGCAGAACTCGTTTCAAAGCTGTAAAATATTACCCACCTGTTCAACGACTTTTTAAGCGCATAATCTTGTATTTTATAATGTGTCCGTGAGTTTATTTTCAGCACGGACACATTTTTTTGTGTATGTGTTCAGGGGGCAGTCATTTCCCCTTCCCTTCGGTGTCTCCGTCACTGGAAAACAACTGCCCCCCTGAATAATTACTTTTTTCTTACTCACCGCAGTCGGCCAAATTTGATCACCGAAAAGCAATAAAGTACGTTTGGTTCGCTTTGTAACGGTTTTTTGGGAAAAGAAACATGAAAAAATATTTTCCCTTGCCAATGGGTTAATTTTCGGATATGTAAACCAGATTAAACAATAATAGGAAAATAACCATCGGAAACATTGATGATTTAATGGTGATGGGGAAAAGGGGGGGGCGAATAATTTGAAGGATATTGAGGTCAAGGTTTTTGATAATGACCTTGAAAAGGCGATGCGCATTCTGAAAAAAAAGGTTCAAAATGACGGCCTTTTTAAACGGTTAAAGATGAAAAAAGCCTATGAAAAGCCGAGTGAATATCGTCGTCGCAAGCAGCGCGAAGCCTTGAGAAGACAAAGAATAGCGGCTTCCAGAAAAAAATTCCGTAGTTAACCACCAACGCTCAAGAAAATTGAAAACCCGGCAAATGTATTCATTCTGCCGGGTTTTTTCTGTAAAAATGACAACAAAAGATTCCTATAACAAATGCTTAAAGACCATGTACAGCCTCAGAAGATACGGCATCATTCTGGGACTGGACACCATTGAGAACATCCTTGAAAGACTGGGGAATCCTCAGAATAATTTTAAAACGATCCATGTTGCCGGAACCAATGGAAAAGGATCCGTTGCATCCGCTCTGTCCACAATTCTTCACAAAGCAGGATATCGGGTCGGACTATATACATCTCCGCATCTGGTTAGATTCAATGAAAGAATCCGCATAAACAATCGTTCTGTTTCTGATAAAAACGTAGTTGATGCCTATAAGGCTGTAAAAAACGTACATTACGGATCTCGTGAACCCACCTTTTTTGAGTTTTCAACTGCCATGGCGTTTCATGAGTTCGGCCGGCATCAGGTGGATTGGGCCGTTATCGAAACCGGCATGGGCGGACGGCTCGACGCAACCAACGTGATTACACCCGCCCTGACAATCATTACCAATATATCCCTTGAACATAAATTTTACCTGGGAAACACCATCGCCGAAATCACCCGGGAAAAAGGGGGCATTATCAAAAAAGGGGTTCCTGTTGTAACGGGTGTAACTCAAAAAACGGCCATTTCAGTGCTAACATCCATTGCTGAATCACAATCCGCGCCTATGTATCGTTTTGGAGACACTTTTCGTATTCGACGAAACAGCAATGCGACATTTAATTATTTTGGAATCAATCATGTATGGCGAAACATCCGAACCGGATTAACCGGCAGGTATCAGGCCGATAATGCGGCACTGGTTCTCGCCGCATGCGAAATACTGAAAAAAAATCATCTCGATTTTTCATTAAAAAACATCAAGGATGGACTGGAACAAAACAACTGGCCGGGAAGACTGGAAAGGGTCTCTTCATCCCCGCTGATATTGCTTGACGGCGCCCACAATTTAATGGCAGCCCGTCATCTGGCAAGATACCTATCAGAGGATCTTTCCGGCCGCAATATAACAATGATCATCGGCATATTGGATGATAAGCCCTATAAGGTCATATTAAAAGACCTTCTCCCCATGTGCAGGAAAGCCATATTGACCCGCCCTAAAATCGATCGGGCCTTGGCACCGGAAACCCTTTACAAAACAGCCAAAGAGATAATTTCAGACATTCATATCATTCCGGATGTCGACAAGGCCATCCTATATGCCATTGAAAACGCTTCATCGAAAGATGTCATCTGCATTGCAGGATCTCTTTACGTGGTCGGGGAAGCCAAAGAACTGTTTGAAAAACGGACAGATCTTTTAGGAAAAAATTAAGCCTCGGGTTTCGCTCCCATCTATCAGGCCGAAACATGAGGCGGTGAAAGCTGAAAATGATTTATCCCCATAAACAATGATGCGTTTCATTCTTCGCCGGGAAGAAAACATCATCACGCTTGACATACTGAAACCAATAGACTATTTTTCTATTCAAATTTTGGTCATCTTACAATATTGCGTCCGTAGCTCAGTGGATAGAGCGTCAGCCTCCGGAGCTGAAAGTCGCTGGTTCGAACCCAGTCGGGCGCACCAGAATAAAAAGAAGGGTTTAGGTGAAAATCTAAGCCCTTTTATTTTTAATGAAATTTAGTTATAATTCAAAAATATTTCTTGAATTATTACCAGAGCACCGAGGAACAGAGGAGAAAGTTAAAATCGAGAAGAAATCTCTGAGATTCCAGCTATTAACATTCTCAGTTTAGTAAAGCTGAACCAAAAAAAAGAGCGCAGTGAAGAAGGGTGTAGGAATATTTTCAAATGACGCACGTTCGTATTCCCCTGATTGAACGAAACCTCTCATCGCTATGAAGGAGATAGAGAAAAAATGGATACATACGACGAGCTACAAAGCACAATTGATAGCATTTGCGATGTCCTCGGGAAACAGATTGATCTGGCAACTCAAGCCGAAGGGTGGGAGTCGGGGGGGCAACTCATAACAAAAGAATCGCTGGGTTATATTTTCGGGTTTGTCGACGGTGCCCAGATAGCTATCAAGCTGCAGGATATGGACTTAAAAATAGAGATTATGGTCGCTGTTATGATTACAATATTCGGAGAACAGACAGGTAGCGACGCTGCCAGGAAGGCACTTGAACTGCAGCAAGATGGCGATTTCGATAAGGCAAGAAAAATTGGTGGGCAACAGGCGATAGATTTTCTAAAAGATAAATCTATTACGATGGGGCTCACCCATATCCTTTTGGGTCATTCTTTGGATAAAGGGAATAAACCATAGGCCATTACTTTATGATCACCGTATGTTATAAACTCGGATTCCTCACCGCAAAGCAACACTTTATCTATTTAAACAAATATCGAAATTTCCTTTAGGCAATCATATTTTTGCTAAGGGAATAACTTTTCGAGCACCATATTGTTCAACCATTCATCCTTTGGTTAAAGACCTGAATTCTGGTTTATGTGGCGCAGGGGAACCGCGCCCCTGCGCTCTCACAGACACGGATGAACTTCTGGGTGTTCATCCGGCTCCTATTGTCCAGCCCACGTATAAGCTGATCTAAGGTGCTTGTTTCCCATCACCTCAGACCCGCCTTACGCAAGGCGTCAATAAACCGTTCTTTATCCGTTTTTTTCTTGTATGTTACTTTTTTCTCGAACTTTTCGAGAGAGAACTTGGGACTTATTCTCATCACTTCAGCGGCTTCAACCCGAGCTTCCTTCTGTCGTCCAGATAAACTATAAGCAACAGTCATCATTATACGGGCTATTAGAGAATCGGGCTCTCGACGGACTGCTTTTTCACACCATATTACCCCTTTCTCATATTGCCCCATATAACAGAAGGACAATCCTATACTATAATAGTATATATTCGGCGGGATAGGGTTAAGACGTATGGCGTGATTATATTGCGGAATGGATTCTTCCCATCTGCCGGCAAAAGAAAGTGTCTTACCAAGCATCAAATGGGCCAAAGCTGAATTGGGATTAAGGGCTACACCATGCTCCGCTTCCGCAACACCCTTATCATGCTGCGCCATCATTGCATAAAGAAAGCCGATCCTACCGTAAGCTTCTGCAAGAGTGTCATCAAAGACAAGAGCCTTTTGAAACAACTCCATAGCCTTATCTATAGACTCTTTAGAGGATTTACTCTGTCCAACCCACACCTCAACCAAGTGTGCTTTACCTAAAGTATAGTACCCCCAAGCATACTCCGGGTCTAAGGCAAGGGCTTCCTCTGCCAATTGCTTTGCCAAAGCAATACCCTCTATATTAACCCGGTTAATATACTCATTCGCCTGCAGGCATTTTAGATAGGCCTCAAGGTTATTTGTGCCTTTTGAAACCGCTCGGGCCTGCTCTCCCTCTGACAACTCCACCTGCATGGCCGTTATGATTTTTTTTGTGATCTCGTCTTGAACGGCAAATATGTCTTTCAGATCTCGGTCATACTGTTCCGCCCATAAGTGATGCCCGGAAAGCGCATCAATCAACTGGGCTGTTATTCGTATCCTGTCTCCGGCCTTTCTAACACTCCCCTCAAGAACATATTTAACGCCCAATTCCGTACTGACTTGCTGGATCTTTACGGGCTTGTCTTTGTATGTGAATGTAGAGTTCCGAGCAATCACAAATAGCTTTGGGACTTTGCTAAGATTAGCGATAACCTCATCAGTAAGTCCGTCACTGAAATACTCCTGTTTTGGGTCACCGCTCATGTTAACAAAGGGTAGGACCGCAATGGAAGGTTTGTCAGGCAAATCAAGCTCTGTCGTTGGTGGGACAGTACGTATATAAGAATTCCAGATTACCAAGATTACGGCTATAATAATCGAGATAGCGACCAAAGCGAAAGCCGCTTTCTTCCACCATGTCGGTAAAACCTTTTTCTCTATGTTCATATCTTTGGGCTGATGGCTCAAACCATGCACGAATTCTTGCCATGCTGAATTGTCCCGAAGATCCCCTAAGGTAACAGAAATATCATTCAAGCTAAGGGAAACAGAATCGATTGCAAACTTGAATCGCCAGGGGTTGTTTTCGTCATATCCGAAAAGGTTGCTCCAAATGTCGCACTCGTCATCTGAACAATCGTATCTATGTTTTCCCCCCCTCTCATATGGTTGT
>JAWOIY010000141.1:0-7241 GCA_046484425.1 Desulfobacterales bacterium
CGCTTTTTAAAAAAATTATTCATTACGCTGATAAATAAGTGTTTTAATAAAACCACCTCGGGCCCACAAATATATGTACATGGTGAAAGTTAGAAGTCATCAGTTTTAACATGCAGGAGCTTTAAAATGGATTACATCAAAATACGATTCACCAAGGATTTCGATGAAATCGGTTCTAAGTTCGAAAAAACATTTGAAGACCTATTCAGGTCGATAAACCCGATGTTTACGATTGCCGAACGGAGCTGGAAACCCCAAATGGATATTTATGAAACCCCTGAAGAAATTATTATCATGGGTGAAATCGCCGGGGTTAAAAAAGAGGACTTGGAGCTTGAAATCAGCAGTAAAGCTGTAAGGGTTCAGGGAAACCGTACACAATCCCCCCGAATAGATAACGCGACTTACAGGCTGGCGGAAATTCAGTATGGTAAATTTGAGCGCATCCTATATCTTCCTGCACCCATTGATCCCGAAGTCGTTTCAGCGTCATATACGAACGGTTTTCTCCAGGTTCGACTCGCAAAGCTTGCACTGGATAAAACATACAGAGTCCCAATTACGGAAAAATAATTACTGCTCGATGTATTAAGCGCAGCGTTTGAAAAAATATAATGTTATCAACCTTTTTCTTTCGGTTTTGATTTATAACTGATAGATTGAGTTCATGCAGATCATTTGGAGGTTCTCATGACAGAACATCACGCATCACCCGAAATGACAGCGGAAAAGATTCCGGACATTCTTCCGATCCTGCCGTTGTTTGACGCCGCTCTTTATCCTAAAATGGTGCTGCCCCTTGTTGTTATGCAGGCGGAATCGATCAAATTGGTCGACGAAGCCATGTCCCAAAATCGACTCATAGGACTTATTGTTGCAAAAAAGCACGTCGAGGGAAATGTGGACATGCGGGAGCATCTGAATTCGGTTGGGACCGTCGCCTTGATCCTTAAAATGGCGAAAACAGAAGAAAACAAGCTGCAATTGCTCGCCCAGGGATTGGGAAGATTCAAAGTTAAAGAATACACGCAAGTCAAACCGTATCTTAAAGCCAGCGTCGAACATGTTAAAGAAATTGAAACAAAGGACAAAGAGGTTGAGGCGCTGATGAACAATATGATCGGTCAGTTTTCCAGGGTTGCCGAACTTTCTCCGGGCTTGCCTCAGGAAATCGTAGTGATGGCCAAATCGATACAGGCCCCCGGTATATTGGCCGATATGATTTCATCCACCATTAACTCCAACATTGAGGAAAAACAGCAGATCCTTGAAACTTTTGATGTGAAAAAACGGTTAAAGGAAGTGACACGGCTGCTAAACTATCAATTGGAAATTCTCGAATTGGGGAACAAGATTCAATCCCAGGTCAAGGGAGATATGGACAAAAGACAGCGGGAATACTATCTGCGCGAGCAGCTGAAAGCGATTAAAGAAGAGCTGGGTGAAAAAGATGAAGCTGCTGTTGAAGTTGAAGACTACAAAGCAAAAATCGAGGAAAAGAATCTTCCGGAGGAGGCCCGAAAGGAAGCCGAGCGGGAACTCAGCCGCCTCTCCCGAATGCATCCGTCTTCAGCGGAATATACGGTAGCCTCCACATACCTGGATTGGCTGACGGCGCTCCCATGGCATGAAAGCACCAAAGACAACCTGGACATCGCAAAGGCTAGAAAAATATTGGATCAAGATCACTTCGGACTTAACAAGGCCAAACAGCGAATTCTGGAATATCTTGCGGTGCGTAAATTGAAACCGGAATCGAAAGGGCCTATCCTGTGCTTTGTAGGTCCCCCCGGTACCGGAAAAACATCCCTCGGCCATTCCATCGCCAATGCCTTGGGGCGGAAGTTCTTTCGGATTTCTCTGGGCGGTGTGCGGGATGAAGCCGAAATAAGAGGGCACCGTCGTACGTATGTCGGGGCCCTTCCCGGCCGGATTATTCAAGGGATTCGGCGATCCGGCTCAAACAATCCGGTGTTTATGCTGGACGAGATCGATAAGGTGGGCAGCGATTTTCGAGGAGATCCATCATCCGCTCTGTTGGAAGTTCTCGATCCGGAACAAAACTTCTCTTTTTCCGATCATTATCTGGACGTACCTTTTGACCTGTCAAAGGTAATGTTTATCACCACTGCCAATATACTTGACACCATTCCTCCGGCGTTGAGAGATCGGATGGAGGTATTGAAGCTTCTCGGATACACTCTTGAAGAAAAAGTAAAAATTGCCAATCGCTATCTTATTCCTCGACAGCGGGACGCCCACGGACTCAAAGCCGGTCAAATAAAATTTTCAAAAGGCGCCATCAAGCATATTATTTCCGGCTATACGCTTGAGGCAGGCTTGAGAAATCTTGAACGGGAAATTGCAAATATCTGCCGTGGTATTGCAGCCGGTATCGCAGAGAAGAAAATAAAGTCGGTTACCATTAACGTTAAAAATATCCCCAAGTATCTGGGGCCGGTACGAATAACACATGAAGTGAAAGCCAGAACTTCAATTCCCGGGGTTGCCACAGGTCTTGCCTGGACACCAACAGGCGGTGAACTCCTTTTTATAGAAGCAACTTCCATGAGAGGGAATAAGGGCCTGACCTTGACCGGTCAACTTGGAGATGTCATGAAGGAATCCGCAACTGCGGCATTAAGTTTCATTCGGTCCAACGCCGCGTCCATCGGTATTCCCGATGATTATTTTGAAAAACACGACATACATGTCCACGTTCCTGCGGGCGCAATTCCAAAGGACGGCCCTTCCGCCGGTGTTACCATGCTGACCGCACTGACATCGCTGCTGACCAATAAAATCATTAAAAAAGATCTTGCCATGACCGGTGAAATCACCTTGAGAGGCCAGGTTCTGCCGGTCGGCGGCATAAAGGAAAAGGTGTTGGCCGCACACCGCGCAGGCATAAAAACCATCATCCTTCCGAAGTTGAACGAAAAAGACCTGGACGATATCCCCAAAGAGATTCAAAAGAAGATACATTTTAAACCCGTGGAAAGAATGCAGGATGTTTTAAAGATCGCATTTGAATAACAGTAATGACCATTCATTTCTTAAAAAGACATTGCCGAACGGTTTATCGATGGGGTATTTTTTGCGGTATTTCAGGGTTTCTTTTTTATGGATGTTCGACAGTTGCGCCTCCCCCGACTCCCCCCGATCATCCAAAACCGTATAGAGTCGGGCGGACCTGGTATAAACCGCTGCCCCATGCACAGGATTTCAAACAGTACGGGGTAGCATCGTGGTACGGTAGCGAGTTTCACGGAAAAAAAACGTCCAACGGTGAAATTTACAACATGTACGACATGACGGCCGCACACAAAACCCTCCCCTTTGATACAT
This sequence comes from Desulfobacterales bacterium, assembly GCA_046484425.1. Taxonomy (GTDB): domain Bacteria; phylum Desulfobacterota; class Desulfobacteria; order Desulfobacterales; family UBA11574; genus UBA11574. The sequence continues at coordinate 3,349 of JAWOIY010000141.1, forward strand.
ATGTCAGCGTGCGGAATTTAAGAAACAAGAAAACAATTGTCGTCAGGATCAACGACCGGGGACCTTTTGCCAGAGAAAGGATCATCGACCTCTCCTATTCGGCGGCGAAAGAACTCGGTATCGTCGGACCCGGTACAACGGATGTTGAAATCGTTGCACTCAAAGGACCCGGTGAACTGGACATTTCCGACGGAAAGCAAACGTCGTATCCGGTTACAGATTTATATCAGGGGAACTTTACGGTTCAAATCGGTGCTTTCGGAGAACGGAAAAACGCTGAGAAACTTCGGGAACAACTATCTCGAACCTATCAAAATGTTTACATTTCATCCTATTACAACGGTAGCGATACCTTTTACAGGGTAAAAGTGGGCAGGTATTCAAACCTTGCCCAGGCGAACAGGATTGAAAACATCATGATCCGAAAGGGGTTCAAGAATGCATTTGCCGTCGCGGAGGATAGCCCGTGAACTCGTGACTATGTTCGCCTCAGGTATGATAAATTTTTTCTGAAAGAACTCGCGGATAAGGGCTCGTAATGAAAAAACCGGTCTTATCTTTTGATAAGAGTTAAAGGTTAAAGTCAATACGTTCGTGGAGACCTCAAATCGAGAAGGGTTTTTTCAAAACGATCCCTAATCCACTCAAACAGCTTCCAGAAAAAATTTAATCATACCTGAGGCTTCTTTAACGTCAATTTGTTTGAGAAACCTAAACAGTCCTCAGAGTATTGTGTAAATGACCGGACAAAAGAAAAAGCAAAGGGTCGTTTTTTTGGACCGGGACGGCGTGATTAACCGTGATTCTCCGGATTACATTAAAAGCTGGTCTGAATTTGAGTTCCTCCCCGGCAGCTTAGAGGCGTTAAAGCAGCTGACGTTAAATGGCTTTACCATTATTGTCGTCACAAACCAGTCGGTTATTCATCGAAACATGGTATCCGCAAAAACGCTTGACACCATTCACGCAAAGATGAAGGAGGCCGTTCAATCGAACGGCAGTGAAATTAAAGACGTATTTTTTTGCCCCCATATACCGGAAGACCGGTGTGATTGCCGCAAACCAAATCCGGGGTTAATTTATAAGGCCAAAAAGAGATACCGGATCGATCTTGAGACTTCGATCATGGTGGGTGACAGTGCCAAAGACATCGAATGTGCACGGAATGCGGGATGCGGATGCGCAATATTGGTTCAAACCGGCAATGGTATTGCGGCTGAAACAATGTTAGAAGAAAGAATGATTCGTCCGGACTTTGTCGCTCGAGATCTTTTGGCGGCCGTCAACTGGATTATCGCCCGCAAAAATCCGCAAGAGCCCCCGGCCGGTTCGTGATATTGATGAACAGATCCCTCCCCACAACCACTTTAGAAGGAGAGTTGGAAAGCGTCACCTACTTCAATTCAGAGAATCATTATACCATCGCAAAATTAAAAACCAGTAAGACCAATAGCATCGTTAGCATTGTCGGCACAATGCCGACGGTAAAAGTCGGACAGTCTCTCAAGATTGAAGGGATTTGGGAAACCCATCCCAAATATGGACAGCAGTTTAAGATTATATCCTATAAAGAGACGTTGCCTGCAACCGTTGACGGTATCAAAAAATATCTGAAATCCGGGATCGTCAAAGGGATCGGACCTTCAACCGCCGATAGAATGGTCGACCATTTTAAAACAGAGGTTTTAGAAATAATAGAGAAATATCCGGAAAAACTTCTGGAAGTCCAAGGCATCGGAGAATCAAGAGCGGCATTGATATGCAATGCCTGGAAATACAATCATGCCGCAAGAACCTTGATGCAGTTGTTGCAGGAATCGGGCGTTAAAACGTCATATTGTGCAAAAATGCTCAAACAATATGGCACGGATGCGGTGGATGTTGTTCGTAACGATCCTTACCGCCTCACCACCGATATCCCGGGCATTGGTTTTTATATCGCGGACAGAATTGCCCTGAGACTGGGTGTCTCAAGCGATGATCCAAAACGTGTGAGAACCTGCATTATCCACGTGATGCAACAATCCACAAATGAGGGGCATGTTTTTGCTTATGAACATCGACTGATTGAAGATTGTGAGCGACTTTATCAGTTGGTGCCCGATGTCAGCCGATATTCAATGGAGAAACTGGTTGCCGATGGCGAACTGGTGATTGAAAATGCACCGGATCCAGCAGGAAGCAAAATCGTTTATCTGAGAGATTTTCATCAGGCGGAAACCGGCATATCGAACCGGCTCAAAGCGCTGATGTCTGTTCCGACCATACCCTGTTCGATCGATGCAGAACGTATTTCAACAGAAGTTCAAAAAAAACTGGCCATAGCGCTTTCGGCGGAGCAGATTGATGCCCTTGAAAAAATACTCTCCTACCGGGTAGTTATTATCACCGGTGGTCCCGGAACCGGTAAAACAACACTCATAAGGTCTATCAATGCCATATTTGAAGTCCTCGGGAAAAAGGTACTTCTTGCGGCGCCCACCGGCCGGGCTGCAAGACGCCTTTCCGAAGTCACCCGAAGGGATGCAAAAACCATTCACAGATTGTTGGAGGTTAATTTTTTAGACGGACGTTTTAATAAAAACAGGGACAATCCCCTTGATGCGGATGCAGTGATTATTGATGAGGCATCAATGGTCGATACGCTTTTGATGTTTCACCTGATAAATGCAGTTCCCATGACCGCCGTATTGGTTCTGGTCGGTGATGTTTTCCAGCTGCCATCCATAGGACCCGGAAACGTACTTTCTGATATAATCAAATCAGCTCAAATGCCTGTTTTTTATCTTAAAAAAATTTTTAGACAGGCCCATAAAAGCCCGATTGTTTTGAATGCCCACAGAATTCGTAACGGTGAACTTCCGGTATTCACACCGATGGTCGATTCAAAGGATCTTTCTGAGTTTTACTTTCTGGAACAGGATGATCCCATTACGGTTGCATCTACCGTTGTTGAATTGTGTACAAAAACAATTCCCGAGAATTTTTCTCTTGATCCGGTTCAGGATGTTCAAGTTTTAACACCGATGCACAAGGGGATTGTCGGCACAACCCATTTGAATCAGATTTTACAGGACGTATTAAACCCAAATCCGGTGATTATTGATATCATGGGCAATACATTTAAAATTGGGGATAAGGTCATGCACCTTAAAAACAATTATCAAAAAGAAGTTTTCAATGGAGATATCGGGACAATAAGCGCTGTAAATCCAAAGGAAAATATATTTTCGGTAGACTATTACGGAAGGACGGTTATTTACGATTTTGAGGAAATGGATGAAATTTCGCTGGCATATGCCATATCCGTTCACAAGTCCCAAGGTTCCGAATATCCAGCCGTTATTTTACCGATCGTCGTTCAGCATTATGTTCTTCTTCAGAGAAACCTGTTGTATACCGCGATTACACGGGGCAAGAGCCTGGTCATTCTTATCGGCACGAAAAAAGCCCTGACAATCGCTCTAAAAAACGACAAACCCAAAAAACGTTTATCCGGTCTTGCCTTCAGGCTGACGCATAATTAATTTAGAGGCAAAATTTTCGGCTTTTGAAAAATATTTCCATTTGAGGTATAGTAAAATACTTTCAGTAAAAACTCTGATACAGTTTTCCGGGTTCAAATAAATATGCATGAAAAATCTTGACAATGCTTATTATTTCAATTAGTTAAACTTCAACCTTTATCAGGATTTGTGATTAATAAACTATTTAAACAAAAACAATAAGTTAGGTGATTAATTATGGCGGTTCCAAAGCGAAAAAAATCAAAATCAAGACGAGACAAACGGCGGACGCATCAAAAAATTGCGGCCCCCAATCTGACCAACTGCCCCCAGTGCGGTGATGCCAGACTCCCACACCATGCATGCCCCAGTTGCGGTACTTATAAG